>JAJYOQ010000311.1 GCA_021796135.1 Bacteroidota bacterium | reverse complement strand
TTCCAAAAGCAGCTATAATAGCAGTGTTTCTTAAAACCTTTGCTATTTTCATTTTAACCTCCGATTGTTTTATTAGAAAATTTAATTAAATAAGTTGAACCAAATAACATTAATAGAGCAAATTTCTATTTTAAATATGCACATATTTTCGAAAATATACTGTATAATTTAAATAATTTTATAATTAAATATAATATTAGACACAATAATATGCCAATAAGTTCTATTTTATTTGTCCTAGATTACATTAATCGTTTTTCAACGAAACTTGTATAGGAATTGCCGGCTATAATTAAATGATCAAAAATGGGAATATCTAATATTTTGCCGGATTCTACCAACTTTTTTGTGATTTGTACATCTTCATTACTCGGATCAGCATTGCCACTAGGATGGTTATGCAATAATATTATACTAGCTGAACTGTTTTCAATTGCAATCTTAAAAATTTCACGCGGATGGACAATACTTGAATTTAGATTACCGATAGAAACCACTTCAAATTTAATAATCTTATTAGCTGAGTTAAGGCAAATTATCATAAATTTTTCCTTAACCTCATCAATCAATAAAGGGATAAAAACATCTGCAATATCTTTGGGAGAAGTAATTTTATTTTTGGCAAACCATTTTGATTGAGATTGGATTCTACGACTAATTTCAAAAGCTGCCTGCAAGGTAGCTGCCTGAACTTTTCCCATTAAATGAGTTTGTATTAAACTTGATACTGTTTTAGAAGCAAGAGTTGCCAGGTTTCCATATTTCAGCAGTAACTCTTGAGATATTGCAATAACTGATTTGCCTACTTGACCAGTACGCAATAATACAGCTAAAAGCTCTGCATCAGTCAGGCTTTGAGCACCATGAAGTATTAGCTTCTCCCGCGGCCTATCAGCAACCGGAAGCTCTTTTACTTTTAACATATTTACCCCCTTTTTAATTATTAACCAGCTTTAAACTTATCGATAAGTTCAAATTTCCCATTTTTATAACGAATAATATTAATAAATTTATTTATTCGACTTTCATCAAAATATATATTATTATGAAGCCCCTTAAATATTTTTTTTGACTCCAATTTGTTTTTTAATTCAGTCCTTGTTATGTCAGGGTTATTTAAGTAGTTCAGTACATAATTAGTTATATCATATCCATATAAGACATTTCGATTTATATCTAATCCTGAACGAATAAAAAAACTTTTTTGAAATTGTTGGAAAGTCGAATCATTATAATCTAAGAAATAATCGGAAGATATTGTTAGTCTATCACTCAAATCCGAAGAAGTTTCGAGTCCTTTTGCCTGAAGCCAGTCTTGATTACCGTAAATGGTTATATTAAGGTTTGATGATAGAAATTGAGATAAAATTGCTGCAACATCCTGGCTGTCATTTAATGGTAAGTAAACGCCCTGAAGCTTTAGAGAATCTTTCGCAATTTTATTTATTTGATCCGAAAGATTAATATTACCGGCTTTGAATTTTTGCCAAATAATAATTTTCCCTCCAAGCCTTTCAAACTCTTTTGCAAAAGAATTAGCCAATATATCCGAGTAACCGCCCTCCGAATTTAATATTGCTATAGCCCTTTTATTTTCAACATAATATATATATTCAGCCATGATTCTCCCCCGAATTATAAATGTAGGATTAGCCTGAAAAAAATCCGGATACATTTCTGTTAAACCTTCATCGGTGGCTGTTGGAGAGATAATAGGAATTGAAGTGTTTTTGAAGGTCTCTAATGTCTCCTTTACTTCATCACTATAAATCGGCCCAATAATAACTTTTAGAGATTTTAAACTGTCAACTTCTCTTTTTATGTTTTCAATTTTTTCTTTATTCCTGCCAGTATTCTTAATCAGTAATCCGATTTGTTCTTTATGCTTGTTATTGTATTCAGATAAAGCAAATTTTATCCCTTCTAATATTTCATTACCAGCATTAAAATTTTGCGAGTTTATTGAAGATTGATCCAGTGGAAGAAGAACTGCAATTAACGGTGTTCCATGGTTTGAATTACTTTCGTTTTTTAATTTATTTATCAAAGATTCAGCTTTGATTTTTTCAACTGAAAGCGGATAAGTGTTTAAAAGACTGTCCAATATAATTTTAGAACTATCAATTTTATTATTTACGTAATAATATTTTGCAAAAATATAAAGCAAATAAGGTCTTAAGTTCATGTTGGATGAAGAATCGTAAATAGATCTAATTGCTGCCGAAGACAAATAATTTAAGGATAATAATTCACCGGAAGTCTCTGCATACTTTAAATAGTATGTTGATTGAGGATGTTCGATTATATCTATCAGGAATTTAAATGACTCATTATATCTTTTGCTATCCAAGTTAATTTTAGCAAGCATAATTTGAGCTTCATTTATATAATTGCTATTCGGAAATTTTGAGATAAAGTTTAAAAGAATTTTCTCAGCTTGCTCAACATCTCCTAATTTTAGGTATGATTTTGCGTTAAAGATATATGCTATAGTTGTACTTGGATTAAATTTTTTATCAGTAGAAATTTGATTAAAGATTTTCTCGGATTCTTCAAATTTATTATTATTATAAAGATCAAGTGCGGAATAAAATTTATTACGAATCATGACTGTGTCAATTTCATTTTGGGCATTCATGCAAAATGGAAACAAAATTGCTGCTAATATGAATATAATTGCAGATTTATGCACCAGACACCAAATTTTTATTTAAAAATTCTTCTGCATTTTTTTTACCCAAGATTGCATGTTCATTAGAAGGATTAATTTTTATTGCAATATCATAATAAGCTTGTGCTTCTATTAGCTTTCCTGATTTAAAACAAGATTCTGCGAGTTTTGAGTATACTTCGGAAGGAACTTCTTCATTTAATTCAATATACTTTAAAAAATTCTTTTCAGATTTCTTATAATATTCAAGTTTAAGATAAATCCTACCTGCTAATTGATAAATACTAGACTCCTCTGAATTTAGGTTCATTGCTTTCTCTATGGCTTTAGCAGCATGGGTATACATATCTAAATTTAAATAAATCTCAGCATATATGTAGTTTAGTTCCCAAAAATTAGCGTATAGTACTTCAGCTTTTTTGGCATATTCTAAAGCAGTTTCAAAGTTACTAAGCTTAAGTTCAATTTTTGAAATATAAATATATGCTTGGTGAGCAAGTTCAGAATTTTTTTCTATCGAAATAAAATTTAGAAAACTTAACTTAGACAGCTCAAATTCATTAAGCATAAAGTGTGAATAGCCAATATAAAAAGCCACAATAGGAATCTTTGCAGAATCAACAAAATTTAATGTGTTTATTGCCTCTTCCCACAATGAATTTTTCAAGAGAAATTGTGCAAAATAAACCTTGCTTTCAACGTCATCGGGATTATTTTCAAATAAAGAGTTAAACGCCTTAATAGCTGAGTTTAAATTTCCAAGTCTTTCATATAATTGTGCAAGTTTTATATATGCACCATTAAAATCAGGATGTTCCTCAGTTAGGGATATATAAATTTGCAAAGCATGAAGAAACATTCCTTCATTTTCATAGGAAAGTGCAGATTTCATTCTATAATCAATTTGAAGCTTTGAATCCAAGTTGAATTATTCCCATTCAATTGTTGATGGCGGTTTTGAGCTGACGTCATAAACAACTCTATTAATGCCGCGAACCTTGTTAATAATTTTACTAGAAACATTTTCAAGAAAATTATGATCAAATTTAAACCAATCAGCTGTCATACCATCTGTAGAATTTACGGCACGAAGCGCCACAACAAATTCATATGTTCGAAGATCGCCCATTACTCCAACAGTTTGAATAGGTAACAAAATGGCAAATGCCTGCCAAATTTGATTATATAAAACAGCATTCTTAATTTCATTAATAAAAATATCGTCCGCTTCTCTTAAAATATCAAGCTTTTCTTTTGTCACTTCCCCAATTACTCTAACTGCTAATCCGGGACCCGGGAAGGGATGTCTTTCTATAAATTCTTCAGGAACATTTAATTCTCTTCCGACACTTCTGACCTCATCCTTGAACAATTCGCGGAAAGGTTCAATTAATTTTAAATTCATTTTTTCCGGAAGCCCGCCAACATTGTGGTGAGTTTTTATAGTAACTGATGCGCCTTTAACCGGCATTGATTCGATCACATCAGGATACAAGGTGCCCTGAGCTAAAAATTTTGCATCACCATGTCTTTTAGCTTCTTCTTCAAACACTTCAATAAAAGTATTACCTATAATTTTTCTTTTTTGTTCCGGATCGACAACACCTTTTAGATTTTTGAGAAATCGTTGTGAGGCATCAATATGTATATGATGAAGATCTAATTTTTCATCAAACATTTTACCAATTTTTTCACTTTCGTTTTTGCGCATCAATCCCGTATCAATATGAATGCTAATAAGGTTTTCGCCGATTGCCTTTTTTATAAGCACTGCAGCAACAGTTGAGTCTACGCCGCCGCTAAGAGCACAAATAACTTTCGAATTTCCGACTTTGTCTTTGATTTTCTCTATACTATCATCAATAAAATTTTGAGGCGTCCAATCCCCTTTACACTGACAAGCCCTGTAAAGAAAATTTTTAATAATTTTTCTACCTTCAACAGAATGCACTACTTCCGGGTGAAATTGAAGACCAAAGATATTTTTTTCTTCGTCTCCGATTGCACAAATCGGAGAATGGTCTGATTGACCGATAACAACAAACCCATCAGGAACTTTGGTCAAGTAATCACCGTGGCTCATCCAAACTATTGAATTTCGGATAACATTTTCAAACAATTTTGAATCTTCAGTTAGTCTTAAAACAGTTTTCCCATATTCTCTATCTTTAGCCGGTTCGACAGCTCCCCCAAACTCCTTGCAAATTAATTGTAAGCCATAGCAAATTCCAAGTATAGGAATTCCAAGTCTCAATATTTCAGGATTTATTTGGGGAGATCCTGAATCATAAACGCTCATAGGACCGCCGCTTAAAATTATTCCTGTGGGTTTCATTTTTATTACTTCTTCCAAAGTAATTGTATTCGGAAATATTTCTGAATAAACGTGTGCTTCCCTAACCCTTCTAGTAATAAGCTGCGTATATTGAGAGCCAAAATCAATTATTAAAATTTTTTCTTTGTTTTTCATTTTATCCGGGTAAAAATAATTATAAAATATAGCTAAAATTCAAAAATTCGAATTTTCTGCATTAATTATTAGAAAATCAGGAAATTA
>JAJYOQ010000310.1 GCA_021796135.1 Bacteroidota bacterium | reverse complement strand
TTTTCAAGCTGTAAATCAACGAACTTATAACTCCCATTTCAAATCGATTATTGCTATTTTTCCGTGTAACCTTTTATTTATTAATCTCTTATAGAATCTTAACATCTCGTATTCCGGACAGTAGTGAGAATATATATATTTCAGCCAAATCCTATAGGAATGTAATAACCAATCGTGCTTGGTCTTATTATATTATTTTAAAGTAGTGTAATGTATAGTTGACTTTTTGTAATTTTTTGTCTAGTATTGTATATAATTTATAATTATATATAAATTAATAAGTATTGAATAAAAAAAGTTGGGAAGTAATTTTTTGAATTCAGTAATAGAAAATATATCGGGAAATCTTCAAGTAACAGCAAAAAAAGAAACAATTTTTTATCCCATTGAGACGAATTGCTTTAAGCATAGTCACAATTATGAATTTGTATTCAAACAAGGATAATCAATTGAAGATTTTTTTTTGTTGCATATTGAATCTTATCATCTTCATTTCTGGATGCAGACATGCATTACCTTTCAAAAATAAAAGCGATCTTTTAGGTAATTGGGAAGGTGAAATGATTAAAATTGCTAACAAATCTAATTTGGAAACACATTTTCCAATCCGTAAATATGGTTATGCTTCATTTTCTCTCAATAAAGATAATAGCTACACTTTTTCAATGACAATATTACGCGATGTAATACTAGAAAAAAATATTCTAAGTAATACTTACAGTAAGGTTCTAATTAAGGCAGTTTACAAAGAATTTAGAACCGGAGAATATTCAGTAATAGATTCAGCAATTATTTTTTTTAACAATAACGGAAAAATAGAAAACAAAGAAAAATATTTTTTTAAGGACCGAACATTATATACAAATTTTACTGACAAGGATAAAAATAATTGGTTGATATCGTGGGAAAAAGTAGATGATTAAATAAAACAAAATAATTAAATAATAAATGGAGAGAAATAATGAAAAATATTTATGTTACATTATTACCGATAATTATTATAACAATTATCTTTTCGAATTTGGGCTGTAAAAATCAAAGCAACAACCCATTAAGTCCGTCGAATTTTACAGGTTCCGGACAGGATTACTTACCTGTAATTGCTAACAAACAATTAAGTATAAAAGTTACGGCCTCATCTACCCAATATGATTCTTTAGGCAGAGTAACTGATATGCAGCAAATAGCAGGTCAAACATTTAAAGGATATTTTGGATCAATGACATTTTTCAAGAATATGAATGCAACTCCGGTTTTTGGATTCGATAATAATGACAATTCTCATATCATAGGGTATTATTCTAATAATAATGGTAATATTCTTGGAACTAATAATGATCCTTCCGGTACAATAGTGACACTTTTGCCGAATGAATTAAAAATAAACGATGAATGGGTTGCTAACCCACAAAGTCCGGCTAATCAGCAAATAAAAATTAAATTAAAAGAAGCGCTTGATAATTATACTAATTCTGCCGGTAATTCTTATTCAAATGTAATTAACTTATCAATTACACTTAATTATACCGACTCTACAAATAATCACATTAATGGATATTATTACTCTTATACAAAACAAGCCGCTAATATTAATCTATATTTAGCTAAAGGTATAGGAATTATCGGGTCTACTTTAAATTTGGAAGAAATATTTAAATACAATGAGGTATATAATGGTAATTCCTATTCGTCTTATAGCAGAATCGAATTAAATGGAACTGCCGGCGTTTTGTAATAATTATTTTTTCAGTTAATTTTTAACCGTTATAAAACTCAAAGAGAAAATTATTTGGTTGAGTAAATTTAATTCTTAAATCGTAATCAAATCTTGAAGGGTATTTATTTCCTTTCATTAATTCATTTAGAGCTGCTTTCACATTTTATTCATATTTAATATTATTATCATTTTTAATTGAGTTCTTGTATTATTTGAGATTTATAAATATATAATATTTGAAATTTCATATTAATTCATAATTTAATTTATTAATGAAATCCTTAATCCTACTTAAGTTTTATCAACAATAAATTTTATTTAAATTACCAATATGTATATAAACAAAAAAAATAAGACTCTGGGCAAAGAATTAAAACTTCTTGACGTATTTGCAATTACAACCGGTGCCACTTTAAGCGGAGGATTTTTCTTGCTTCCGGGTTTAGCTGCTGCAGAAGCTGGTACGAAATTAGTTTTAGCTTACCTATTTGTAGCAATCCCTTTATTCCCTGCTGTGTTTAGTTTGGTGGAAATCGCAACTGCTATGCCCCGTTCTGGAGGTATTTATTATTTCTTAGATAGAGCACTTGGACCGCGTGCCGGTACAATCGGCGGAATAGGCACATGGTTTATCATTGTACTAAAATCCTCATTCGCACTAAT
This sequence comes from Bacteroidota bacterium, assembly GCA_021796135.1. The sequence continues at coordinate 2,884 of JAJYOQ010000310.1, read as the reverse complement.
TGGCATGGGCGCATATTTATCCTTGTTCTTTAAAGAAATTTCAATAATTCCTATTGCTATAATATTTGCAACTTCTATTGGAATTCTTAATCTTTTTACAGTGAAAGGAAGCGGGAAATTCCAAATATTTCTAGCAACAGGACTCTTAATAATATTAATTATTTTTGTTACAAAAGGCGTTTTTAATATAAAAATGGAATATTTCCAAAACATATTTTCAGGAAATATTTCTACACTATTTGCAACTACCGGTCTTGTTTACATAAGTTATGCAGGCATCACAAAAGTCGTCAGTTTATCAGAAGAGATTAAAAATCCTGAAAGAAATCTTCCTCTTGGAATATTTCTTGGATTAATAACATCCTATGTAATTTATGCATTTGGCACTTTTGTAATTGCAGGAATAGTTCCTATTCCTAAATTGGCTAATGATCTAACACCTGTTGCAACTGCAGCAAATATTATTTTGGGTAATCCCGGAGTTATAATCGTATCAATAGCAGCTATTCTGGCTTTCATTTCTGTTGCTAATGCCGGAATATTAAGCGCATCTAGATATCCTTTTGCTATGAGTCGTGATTATATTATTCCACATTTTTTTAAAAAACTGAATAAAGTCGGAATACCTTTTGTCTCTATTATTTTTACTGTACTCACAATCATTTTCATGATAATTTTTCTTAATCCGATGAAAATTGCCGAACTAGCAAGTACTTTCCAGCTTATTATATTTGCCCTTGTCAGCTTTTCTGTTATTATTATGAGAGAGAGCCGACTAGACTCATACGATCCCGGATACAAATCCCCTTTCTACCCTTGGATGCAAATAATAGGGATTTTATCTGCTTTGTTTTTGGTAATTGAAATGGGGTGGCTTCCAATAATATTTTCTTCTTCTCTATTTGTTGTTAGTGTCATTTGGTTTAATATTTATGCGAAAAACAAAGTCAAACGTTCGGGAGCAATTTACCATGTATTTGAAAGACTTGGGAAATTGCGATACTCAGGATTAGATATAGAATTGAGAGAAATCTTAAAAGAAAAAGGATTAAGAAAGGAAGATCCTTTTGATGAAATAGTTACAAGAAGTTTAGTAATTACTTTTGATAAAAAAGTTGAATTTGATGAAGCAGCTGAAAAAGCCGCTGCATGGTTTTCTAACTTTGTTCCTTTTTCTGCCATTCAGATAAAGAAAGAATTTTTGGAAGGGACAAAAATCGGAATGACTCCGGTTACCCGCGGAATTGGACTACCGCATCTGAGAATGAAAGGTTTGCTGCAGCCTGAATTGGTGCTCGTAAGGTCTAATGAAGGAATTCATATAATCGTAAACGGCCCGCTTACCAATCATAAAGATGAGGAACACTTAGTAAAAGCATTGTTCTTCCTAGCTAGCCCTGAAGATGATTCAGCACAGCATCTGCGTATTCTGGCACAAATTGCAGGCAGAGTTGACGATGATAATTTTATAGATCAATGGCTAGCTGCTAGAAATGAACAGGAATTGAAGGAAATTCTTCTTAGAGATAAAAGATTTTTGTCGCTCCGAATTATTAAAAATACTCCTTCCGAAGTTCTGATAGGGAAACAGCTAAAAGATGCTGATTTCCCTCATGGATGTTTGGTGGCTTTAATAAATCGTGATGAAAAAGCTATTATCCCTAAAGGGGATTTGACTTTTCAAGAAATGGATAAACTCACTATTATTGGGGACGAAGCAATATTAAAAGAAATCGAAAAAAAGTTGGCCCTTTAATTAGAAACATTATATATTACATTTATCTTCTATTATTTGACACTAAGTCATCGATTACCTAAATTTTTAATTGAATATTTTAATCAACTTTCGAAAATAAAGCATTTAATTAATTCAAAAGACCTAAAAATGGAACAACCTTATAAAGAACAAAAGTTTACAAGAATTTTGCGGGAAGATATAAGAAATGTCAGACTCTCAAGAGATTTAAAGCGGGAGTTCAAAGAATTAAAGAATTTTTATATAACCGAAGAGCAGAATAAACGACTTGAAAAGATGAGTAGCATTAGGAAAATTATTCATTTAATTATATGGATGACCAAAAGCTTGTTTCTTCACTTGACTCCGGTAAGAAGATTATTGACTATAACTGCTTTAATAATAATGTTTTGGGGAAATCAAATCATATTCAATGACGGAAATTCAACTGTTACAAATTCCGGGCTTTTAGGAGGAGCGCTTATATTTATTGTATTAATGCTTGAATTGAAAGACAAACTTTTAGCTAAAGATGAATTGGAAGCAGGTAGAAAAGTTCAACGCGCTTTAATGCCTGAAAAAAGTCCGGTTGTTCCCGGTTGGTCTATATGGCTTTTTACCAGACCGGCAAACGAAGTAGGCGGTGATCTAGTTGATTATCTGAAAATTGGAGATGATAGAATCGGTTTGACCATAGCAGATGTCGCAGGCAAGGGGCTTCATGCTGCGCTTTTAATGGCAAAGTTGCAATCAACTATTAGGGCACTCGCATCGGATTATGAATCACTTTCAGATTTATGCAATAAAATAAATCAAATATTCTGCCGCGATAGTCTTCCTAACATTTTCGCCTCCATGTTTTATTTTGAAGTAAAACCAAATGACAATGTAATAAAATTTGTTAATGCCGGGCACCTTCCTCCCCTTCTTATAGGAAATAATGAAATCAAAGAAATTATTCAAAACAATGCAGCCATAGGTCTTGCCAAGAATTTCACATATAAAGAAGATCTTATTACAATGCTTGCAGGAGATATATTAATTGCATATTCCGATGGTGTTACGGATGCTAGGAATGAATATGGTCAATTTTATGAGAAAGATAATTTTTTACGACTTCTAAAAAGTATATCTAAAAACAAATTTGAA
>JAJYOQ010000309.1 GCA_021796135.1 Bacteroidota bacterium | reverse complement strand
TACACAATCTTTGGAATACCTGTCCATGTAACGTTGTAGGTTCCAGCGTTCTGGAAATTGTCCGCAAGTAAGGCTATTTCCTTTCCGCTAATATCGTAAACGACAATCTTTACTTTGTTGGCTTGCGGAAGTGAATATTGAATTATCGTGGATGGATTAAACGGATTAGGGTAATTTTGAGATACACGAAAAGTAGTTGGGATATTTGAATTAGTATTCTGTACTCCCGTAACTGTAAGCGGAGCAGAGAACATTCCTCTTCCATGAGTAGCAGCAAAAATTGTATTGTCGCTTACACGATAATCTAAATCAAATACTGCAACATTAGCAAGTCCGCTATTGTCCCGAGTCCAGTTTGTGCCGCCATCAAAGGAAGTGAAAATACCAAGGTCTGTGCCGATAATTAAATTTTGCGGGCTATTAGGATTAACGACTAAACATTCAACAGGAATATTTGGTAAATTACCTGAAACGTTCGTCCATGTTTGACCATAATTTGTTCCCTTATATACTTTGCTGCCTGCAAGATAACCTGAATAGGTTGCGTAGACAGTCCCGTCATCAGTAGGGTTTGTAGTTAAACTTGTGCACCAGGCTCGTGGAGTTCCATTGCTACTTACCTGGTCTATTTCAGTCCAATTGGTATCTGCCTGTTGTGTTATCCAAATTTTTCCGTTAGTATAAGCAGCATAAATAATATTTGAATTTCCTTTTGCTACGGTGACTGCAGAAACATCGCTGTAACCATCACCAGATAAATCAGGGCTTATTGAAGTCCAATTTACTGCAGCATTGGTAGTCCTGTAAATTCTATAAGTACCGGCAACAAGTATTTGTGAATTATTTGGGTCCATTGAAACGGGAGTAATAAATAATGTTCTGTCTGTAGTTTCATGAGTACTTGAATTAATAGGAATTCCTGTTTGGGCATAGCTAAATCCATTTCCTGCTTTTATAGATTTTAGAAAAGTGAAATTTGGACGTTCCGCATAAACATTATTTGGATTAGAAAAGTCAACATTAACATCACCGCCATCTCCTCCCATAATTTGACGCCATTGACCATTAGAGGAGGACATTAGCGTATAATTATCCTGAGCTCCTCCGTAATAAGTAGTGCTGTTAAAAACAGGAGAGACAGCACCTGAGTAAAATTGTGTAATAGCTAAATTGTTATTCATTCCCGCCCACGTACTACCTCTATCAGTAGATTTATATATACCCCCGTCACAACCAAGATATATTGTATTATGATTCGAAGGCGCAAAAACTAATGTATGAATATCCGCATGAACATAAGACGTTGCAGTATTTTTATTGTAAGCATAAGATATAGGGGCAAAACTTAATCCAGAATAAGTGCATTTCCATGCATCAATTCCGGCAACATAAAAAGTAGCGGCATTATCAGGATCAACAGTCATAGCATTATTGTACCAACCTTGATTAGCAGTGTAAGAAACCGTTCCTTCGGAGTTTGGGCCAGGTACCTTTTGTGATATCCAAGTATTACCACCATCATTGGTAACACACAATGAATCAATTTCATTAGATGTAAGATTCATAAAGGAAGCATAAACGGTTTTTGGGTCTGTGGGTGATGAGGCAAGTTCTATTCTGCCGTTTGCTAATTTCTGATAGTTAAAAAAGAAAGTATTTCCGCCGTCAGTACTACGCCAAATTTGAGACTGTAGAAATAATCCAAATGAAGCGAATATGGTTGTGGGGCTTGTATAACTAATGACAACATCAGCACAACTACCCATATTTCCTGTTTTTCCATAATTAGAAGGAAGTACGTTAGTAAAAGTGGCACCTGTGTCGATTGATTTGAATAAGCCGTATAGAGTAGCCGCATAAAGAGCGCCGTTCGTACTGTCGATAGCAAGCCTATTTACATAATAAAAATTAGTATTGTTAGTAGAACTAAGTTGAGACCATGTACTTCCGGCATCGGTAGTTTTAAAAATACCTGCTCCTTGCATTTCGTCGTAGTTGCTAAAACCCTCTCCGGTACCTGCGTAAATAATATTAGGATTTTTTGGGTCCATAACCATTGAGCAGACAGCAAGGTTAGTCATTTGGTCGTCAAGAGCAAACCAGGAACTGCCGCCATTAGTAGTTTTCCAAATACCGCCGCTTACCGAGCCGATGTAAACAGTATTGGGATCTGTTGGGCTGACTACAATTGCTCTGACTCTGCCTCCGATATTTCCGGGACCTAATGATGTCCAGGTTAAAGATTGAGTTGTTTTAGCCATTGCATTAGGCTGGTTAAAGGAGGCAATGTGTTTATAAGCTTTATTCCTCCAATCATTAGGAATATAGCCGAGAGGGAATGCACGCTGGTCATAATACCATTTTGCGGCTTCGGCAGCATAGCCGGTTTCAAGTTCTTCATTTTCTTTTATGTTGCCGTTAGAGACCTCGTCGTTTTCACTCTGTGGTTTGTTATTGGTATGAGTGAAAAGTAAAAACGCTATTACTAATGCAGCAAGTGGGAAAGCAATATGTAGAATCCTTTTTGTCATGTTAATCCTAATTTTTTTGTATTAAAAATCTCATGTTCCGTTTTCAGTAGTATTCAGTAAAACCTCCGAGGTTTGGGAAAACCTCGGAGGTTTATATGTAAATTACTTAGAGTTTGGTTCGCTAAGAACACTACCAATAAACCATCCTTTAAGTTGAGTATAAAATATTACTGCCTTAAAAGTATCACCGGCTTTTAATTTTGCTAAACCCAACAATCCTGCATTTTTTGGTGTGGACATAATTTGTTTATTATCATCAAGTTGAAAACTTGGAGTTAAATTGTAGTCCGCACCTTCGATTGCCATACTGTGGAAAGCAGGCGTGTTTTCGACTTTTAGTATATTTGCTTTTATCTGAAAATCTTCTTTGTCCTTAATATTTATTGAAGTTACAACTGCCGTTACCGTAGATTGATTAACCTGTATTGCCGCCGGAGCACTTGATATTGTTTTAGGAATAACAAACTTGTCCTGAATAGATTTATCCTTAGAAACATTCGAGGCACAGGAAAAAAAGATAAGGGAATAAGCTATTAAAATTAAGACTGAAATTTTCATATTACGAATTCCTATAAAAATTCAATTATATCTAAACTTGAAAACTAATTTAAGTAAAAAAAATCACGTTAACCGCTAGTTTTATTTAGGTATTAAAAACCGTTGAAACGGTTAATAAATAAGGTCCTATGGTAAGCAACCCACGACTAAAGAGGTTGTGTGAAAATTAGTTTTCAAAGAATAAATATTAATATTTTTGTATAAGCTATTTTGGTTTTCTATTATTAAATGTTTTTTGTCAATTGCCCCGCCATTTATGGCGGGGATTTAATAGACAAAAAACGATATTGGCTTTAGCCACATAAACAGCACAAATGGGGCTAAAGCCCATGTATTGTTTTGATAACCCTACCCCGGCATGAATGCCGGGGCAATACAAAAACACTATATTTTAGAAACAACTTCATAATAATAATTGGAATATTTATTTATTACATTTGAATTTTCACACAGTCTCTAAAAGTCGTGGGCTACTTGAACGGAATAATATATATCAGCCGTTTTAACGGCTTACTTCAACGGCGTTCAACCTGAGTAAAAAATTATTTTTATCTATTCTAATTATTATCGTTAAATATTACTTTTAATTTAATGAAAATAAAAATTAAATAACTGTGGTAAAAGGCATCACCAAATATACGCTTTCTGAAGAATTCGTAGAAAAACTTGCAGCACAAACTGCCGGCTATCTTTCGACAGGGGACTTTGAAAAAGTTATGTCTCTGGTAGAAGAAAAAATTACATCTTACTACTTTAGTTTTTCTTCCGAATCTAACCTGTTAAGAATTATTTCTTCACTTTACGACAAAGTAACCTTTCTTTTAGAATGCCTCAAATACCCTAATTACATCGATACGCTATTAGCCATCTCCGTAAACAGCAACTACCTTACTGATATTATAGTCCGTAACCCGGAATATTTTTACCGGATATTAAATCCTGCAAATTTGAATTCAAAGTTAAAGGAAACATCGTTTGCAAAAGAGATAAATCAATCACTTCAATCTTACAATACATTCCCGGCAAAGTTAAATGCATTAAGATTTATAAAGCGAAAAGAAATTTTGCGGATTGGGACAAAGGATATTTTGGGTATCTCAAGCTTAATTGACGTGACAGAAGAATTATCCACACTTGCCAAGGTAATTAGCGCTGAGTTATTTTCTCTCTGTTATAATGAAATATTATCGCGGAATAACCTTAGAAAAGTTAAACAAAAATATTGTCTTTTCGCATTAGGGAAGCTCGGCGGCAACGAGCTAAACTACAGTTCCGATATTGATTTGATAGTTTTTTTTGATAAGAACTCTTTAATCAACGGGAGAAACTATTACAGTGAATTGTTAATTGAAGCGATATACCTTTTTATCAAAAGCGCCTCTTCAATAACGGGGGCAGGCTACATTTATAGAGTTGACTTTAGACTTCGACCTGATGGGAGGAACTCACCCTTGTGCGGAGCGTTTGACGAATATTTATCTTACTATGAAAGCCGCGGTGAAGATTGGGAAAGGCAGATGCTTATCAAATCAAGATTTATTGCCGGAAGCAAAATCTTGTATAGAAAATTTTCAGATTCTTTGTCTCACTTTATCTATCCGAATTCATTTTCTATTTCACCAACCGAACAAATTAGAAAGCTGAAGTCAAGCATAGAAAGAAATCTAACAGGTGATGAGAATATAAAGCTTGCTGCGGGTGGTATCAGAGACATTGAATTTTCAGTGCAAGCCCTTCAACTTCTTAACGGCGGAAAAATAGACTCTCTTCGAACCGGGAATACGCTTGAAGCAATCGGAAGACTGAGAGAAAATGCATTGCTTAGCGAAAACGAAAAGGAAATTCTTGACAATGCGTATTTCTTTTACAGGAAGATAGAACATTATCTTCAGATGATGAACGATTCACAGACGCATACAATCCCCGCCACCGGTGAAATATTGGAAAAGCTTTGCGCATTCCTGGATTTTCAAGATCCTTCTCATTTCAGAACTGAAGTTGCCTGGAAAAGAAAAGAGATAATTAAAATTTATAATTCGATAATGGGGATTGATGCTGAGAAAAAGATGAAGTCCGAAATTTTACCTCAATGGAATTTCGCAAATAAGAACCAGGCGGCAAAAGACTTCTCCTTTTTGCGGGAAGGGAAGGGATTATTAGGACAAAAACAGTTTGATAAAAAT
>JAJYOQ010000308.1 GCA_021796135.1 Bacteroidota bacterium | reverse complement strand
ATAAAAGAACGATGAAAAACTTAGTGAAGAAAAAGGAACAGATTGGTTTGATAGGTTATGCCGGAAAGGAACCTGCTGCTTGGTGCGCCGTTGCGCCTAGGGAAAAATATATCCGCATGGAAAATTCAAAAGTGCTTGCAAGGATTGATGACGAACCGGTTTGGTCTATACCGTGTTTCTTTGTAAGCAAAAATTTTCGAAGACAAGGTCTATCAACGGAAATATTGAAAGGTGTTATTGATTACTGTAGAAAGCTGAACAAAGTGCATGCCACGACTCAGACGGGGAAATCCCGCGGCGCCGGGAAAAAAGTAAAAATCTTAGAGGGCTACCCAACTGTTCCTTACGCCGAAAAAATTCCCGATGCATTCGCATGGACGGGAATTCCTTCTGCATTTACTAAAGCCGGATTCGTTGAAGCGGCGCGCCGATCAAAAGTAAGACCAATCATGAGATACTATTTGTAAAGCGGCAAACTCGAAACTGGGGTTGAACAAAAGTTATTGGTGAAAGCTTTCTTACAAATTGTCCTAAAACTATTTCCAATAGTGCATGCTCACTTTCGTTTGGATAAAACCGTATTTCAATTGTAAACAGGCTTGTGGCAAATTGAAATTCTGCCGTAAGGATTTAAAACACACATATTTCAAATTGAAGTAGGACAGTGACAATTTAGAATGTGATTATTACAAACAGAAATAAGGTCACAAGAAATTAAAACACGTGTATTTCAAATAGAAATAGGCATGTAACCATTTAAAACAAGCTTATTTTAAATTGAAACACGCGTATTACCAATTGAAATAGGGCTATTTTGAATTGGAATATGTGTATTTGGCTCAAAATCGAAGGTTTCCAATAGTGCAGATAGTAAAAGTTATTTTGCCCCCGCAAACAGAAAACTACAAAATAAATATAGATAAGGTTAAGGTAGCAAATACAAACGGCGTTGGTCCGTGGAGTGAAGTTGTTAGCAAAGTGCAGTGATGCGCTTATGGTAGAGACTCGTCGCGGCGAGTCTTTACTCTTTTTTATGTGTTATCATCATGTTAAGTGTAAAAAATATTCGCCATATGTTTTTGTACAAATTTCCAGTACTATTCTCACAATTATAGTAGTTATACCGATTGCTTTGAATAAAAAATTCGTTACATTGTTTTTAGTATTACTTACGGGGTATTTGTATGTTAAACAAATCCACGATGCACTTCATAAATATCATATTCAATTAACTTGCACGGGGGTTACTTGAAACTAATAAAGGCTGTACTCTTCCCTATAATTGTATTTCTACAACTTGCTTCTTGTAAAGATACCGGTACCGGACCCAACCAAAAACCATTTAAAGACCCGCGAGAAATGACATGGACGGCAGATACATTAAGGCCTGTAGGAGGCGCAACACAAATATTGCCTGTTAGCATGCTTGCATTTGCACCTAACGATGTCTGGTTAGCTTGCTGGAGCGATGTGGCGAGAGGGTTGCTTTGGCACTACAATGGTAAAGTCTGGACCGAAAGTAACATATTCGCGGATGTTGGGGGAATGAGAGTTTTTGTTATTACAGGAAACTCAAGTAATGATCTATGGGTTGGTGGCTATTCTGGGAAAAATATATTTCTCGGTCATTATAATGGTATGAGCTGGACAAGATCTGATGATATGGGTATTGCTGGAGAAATACTCGATATGAGCAAAGACGCCAGCGGCAATATCTGGGCATGCGGAAGTAATGGAATTGTGTTACAATACACACAAGGCAAGTGGGTTGCAGATACTATAAAAATTGCAGGCTTCAATCAAAATGATTGTTATTTGTACAGCATGAACTATTATGACGGAAAGATTTATCTATTAGCCCGTAACGATGCAAATACACAATTCGCATACATATCTGGAGATATTAACCATTGGACAGTGATGGACATGTTCCCCAAAACGAGTTCGACAGATGTAATTAAATGGGGAACTTTAGGTTCCTTTAACGTAAGCAACGGAAAACTTTACTCTTATGGATTAAGAGGAGTATGGCAATTAGGCAGCACTGGATGGAATAAAATGTTAGACTCCGATCGTGCAATACGCAATATATCCGGACCATCTGAAGATTATATTATAGGTGTAGGCGCTTTTAAAACAGTTCTGTTTTATAATGGTGGCAGCTGGCAAAGCATTAGTGATGTGATTAAAGAGAATGATTCCGACTTTGCATCCAATGAAGTATGGACGGATGGATATGAGATAATTATGGCCGGTTACAGTACTATAAACGGAATACAAAAAACAATTATCTGGCATGGAAAATAAAAAGGGAGAATAACCAAAGCGAATTAAAAAGAAGAGACGGTGCAGCAACACCATCTCCGTTTGCAAACGAAAATATTAGGCTAGCATACCTAACAACTTGTCCCTTCGTATCTGCTGGGGCATCTTCATTTGCAACCGCAAAAATAATTATTTGCCGGTCAAAATCAATTTATGAGGCTAACATGCAACAAAGGAGGATCATTAATTTTAGAATAATTTCCATATGGTTATTAATAGCTTTTTCAAGCTTACAAGCAAGATATGAAGGTATAAAGTCAAATTTAGTTGAGATTCGCCAGAGGCGAACAAGTTCGAGACTCTGTTATTTATTAAGCTACTTTCTGTTGTTCAAGTTTTAGTTCTGCTCTTAACGCCGTTCTCAGTAAATGTAATTTTTCATAACGATTTACTCTTCGCATCTTTTTCTCTATTTCGATGAGCGCAACAGCAACCCACCGAGCTCTCATATCTGAGTTGATCCAGCGTTTAACTTTCCTGATATACTTAGCAAGTTGAGAGTTCAGATTTTCTATCAAGTTGGTTGTAGTAAATCCACGCCCAAGTATTTCAACCAACCCAAGACGATGTATTGTAAGTGTTTCTTCTAATCCCTCATCGAGTGAGTTGGCAGCGGTCCGATTGACCTTTTTTAATTCTTCTCTTATTTCAAACACCCTTCTTTTGGCTGTTTCATAATCCGGTTCATCATAGGCTCGCTGGAGCTTACCTCTGTAAATGTCTTTTTCTTCTTCCCTGAGATAACTGACTACATTTTCACGTTTGTGCCACTGGCAGCGTTCGATTAACGATAAATTCCCAAAGGTTTCTCCAACTGCTTTTCGTAATCCTTTTGACCCGTCGATTATTGTCAGAAGTCCCTCTTCAAAGTGAAAATTTCTTTCGATTAAATTCTTCAACAACCCTTTAACTGCTTCACCGTTTTCTGTTGTTGTTTGAATAAATCCTAACGGCACTTTTATTCCCGTTATTGTTACTCCAAGGGCTATTACGATGTTATCCCTTGATAAATATTTACCATCGATTACCAACGCCACAAAATCATAATGTCCTAGATCACGTTTCTCAAATTCTTCTAGCTGCTTTTTACTCTCCTCAATAAATGTTCTGCTTACTGTCGATTGGCTCAAGCCCTTTATCACTTTCTTGAGCACTTCTTCTGACGGCATTGGTATTTCGTGCAGCTTTTGATAATAATCTGCTTCTCCGGTTCGCTCTTCTTCCTTGTCATAAAATCTTGGTACTTCCACCGGCACTTTCTCTTCTCCGATTCTTATACTTCCCGGATTTTTTCCCCAGCGATGGTAGCGTTTTCCTCGTTCATATTTCTCACCGGTTTTTATACGTAGTTCCTCTTCCATCAGCTGGTTGTAATGCAACTTAGCTACATCTACAAAATTCCGGAATAACTCATACTGCCTCTCGGCTGGTTGATTTAATAACCATTCAAGATTTTCTTTGCTCATTTCACTATTTTTCATCAGAGACTCCTTTTAGTTTTTTGTTACCGCAATAACAATTTAAGAATTATTTGGAGTCTCTTCTTTTTTACAACTTCTTTATTTCAACTAGGTTTGAATATATACCGATATGAAGTTAGTTTTCATATAACAGATGGAAATGGGAATCCGCGGGGAGGCGTGACTTTTGAAGTTTACTATCTTGACGAAAGTGAAATGACATATAAACTTATCGGATCAGCGGCTAGTTCATCAACTTATTTTTGGAGCTTGGGTGGGTACGGTGTTAATGCAGCTATTTCGATAACTGTTAATGACGCTCAAGTATATGTACCGACCAACCAGGCGCAAATAATTGCAATAAAAATTTTAAATCAAGTAATTCGAATGGATTATGGAGGAGATTTATATGGTGATGCTTTAATTATTATTCCATACTCAGGTGCGTGGAGTATTGACCCCGGCAACAGCAGTTACACATTTACCGGTCCCCAAGCATGGCATGATTATAAAATTAAACTTTCTAATAGTATGGGCGGCAACGCAGGCCCCAGTGTACAAGGAGTTATTCATTTTAATTCATCGAATATTACTGTAGGAACGGTAGCCGATTCTTTATTGAGGGAAGGAACAACTTTCTTATACGGCGGGCACTCTGTTAGAGGAGAGGATAATCAATTTGTCGGTCAGTATTATAGAATGTGGAGATATTTCTCGGGTGATGTAAATACCAGTTCAATTTCGGTAGATCTGACTTCTGCGGATGACTATAACATTGCTGGAAATTATGCTCGCCAATGTAATATCACCTATCAAAATTATTTTAACTCTGCTGATAACGGCGGAACGATAAAAAAAGATGACAGTACCTTTAGCAGCCCCATTTCCAAAATTATGTTTGACGATGATCAATACAAATTAGAGGCTATCAACACAACCCGTAACAATGTTTATTATACTTTCGATCATTGGGAGTTCCAAGGAAGCAGCGTTGGCTCGTCTAATCCTTACAACAGTTATCCTCCAACCGGTAGCGGTACTTTGCAGGCAGTGTTTAATCACAAACCGGTTAACTATTACCGGAACTTAACCTTTAATGATGGTGCGTATGGTGATCCGGTTGAGTTAACATGGCATAAACATGATCTGGATAATTCTTTTGTAACACAGCATGCTATGCACCGCAAAGTAAAGCATAACGGTGTAATGGGTAATGATGTACTCATTGAGACAATTACTGCAAGGGATGCTAATCATTATAACTCACAAAATGAAACCTATACATTTGTTGATATAGAATATGTCATAACCAACGGCTATACTGATGACTTGCTTTACTACGATGTTCGTGCATATTACAATCCAAATTACTCAGATGCCGATTATGCGGCTGTATATGGCAAAATGGGTGATGCAAGTATGAACGAGTTAAAACAAAACGTAACGGTAGCAAGCGAACTTCCAATGGAATATTCTCTATCAAACTATCCAAATCCATTTAACCCGACAACGAT
>JAJYOQ010000307.1 GCA_021796135.1 Bacteroidota bacterium | reverse complement strand
AGCAACAACTTGAAAGAAAAAGGGAATGAATTGCTGGATTTAATTATTTCCAAAGATCCAACAAATAAAATTGCCATGAACAATAAAAAGTTTATAGAAACGAAATTAACTGAAGTATAATCAAAGATACTTTAATGAACATATAAAAGGATTCTATTATGAATATTAACTCACGAAACGATTTAGGCTACCTCTTTAATTCACTTAACCTATTAGGTCATGGTGTCGAAATAGGTGTTCAAGCCGGTGAATTTTCTAAAACTATTAGGACTACCTGGAAAGGTAAGTTCTTGCATTTGGTGGATAGATGGAAATATGATCCCGGTTATAATGATATTGCAAATTTATCAGATGATGATCAGAAAAAATTGTACTTCAAGGTAGTTGAAATGTTTGCTGACGATCCTTCTGTTATGATTCATAGAATGGACTCTTTAGTCGCATCAGAATCTTTCCCTGATAATTATTTTGATTGGATTTATATCGATGCTGATCATTCTTATACCGGATGTAAAGCAGATTTAAATGCTTGGTATCCAAAATTAAAGCCAGGAGGAATTTTTGCGGGTCATGATTTCTTAGATGGTGTTTATGAGGCAGGCGATTTTGGAGTTAAATCAGCGGTTGAAGAATTCATTAAAGATAAAAATATTCAGCTCAATTTAACTTTCGGTGATGCTATCAATTCCTGGTATTTCGAAAAAAATTCCGCTGTTGTTCTGAATAATTACCCTAATACCCAGCCTTTAGAAAAAAATAATCCGAACCAGTTGATCGAAGAAGCCAGGGAATTGCAGGAGAAAAAGGAATTCAAAAGAGCTTTGTCTAAATTGTCTATGGCTGAAGCAATGTTTAATGGCCATCTATCCGAACCTCACAATTCCTCGTTTGCTTCTGCATTTTTTAGCTTGAAAGGATATAACTATTTAGGCGATAGAGACCTTGATAAAGCAAAAGAATGCTTTGAAAAAGCTCTCACTTTAAACCCCAATTCATCAGAAGCATGCTCGGGTCTTGGCGATTTGTTCCTACTGAACGGCGATAATGAAAATGCTAAAATAATGTACGAATGGGCAGTAAAAAATAATCCTTATAACGATTATCCGAAAGAAGCTCTTGAAAAGTTGAATTTTAATCCTAATTTAATTCAAAACTTTGTTCCTAATGAGAATAATGAAAATAATGAAAAGTCTGATTCTGCTAAGGTTCGGGAAGTTTTGGAGAAAATACTCTCTTCGGTTTTTGACTTATTTAATCTTAAAGAATATGATGAAGCGCTGTATGCGCTTAATAAAAATGAGCAGCTCTTCTATTCCCAATTCCGTGAAGGCGGGAATAATGATATAGTATCTGCTTTTGAAAATATGAAAGGATTTGTCCTTCTGGCTCAGGATCAGGTTGATGATGCGCATTCTGCCTTTGAAACTGCTTTGAACTTAAATCCTCATTCATCACAGGCATGCGCAGGTATCGGAGAAGTATTTTATCTTCGAAGTGAAGATGAAAATGCTAAATCAATGTTTGAGTTAAGTCTGCAATTAGACCCCAACAATCTATTTGCACAGGCGGGTATGAAAAAGGTTAAGGATATTATTAGGTATGAGGATGAAAATGCCTCAATGACTGAAGAGACCAAAAATGAAGAGCAAATTCTCGAAGCTCTTGAAAAAATCCTAAGTGTTACTTATGAAATATTTAACCTAAAGAAATTCGATGAAGCGCTTCAGGCATTGGAACAGTATCAGCAGTTATTTTATTCCAGGTACCGCGAGGGCGGGAATAACGATATTGTCTCTGCTTACGAAAATTTAAAAGGTTTTGTTTACCTAGGTCTGAATGATAATGAAAATGCAAAATTGGCTTTTGAATCAGCTTTAAATCTTAATCCTTCTTCTTCTCAAGCTTGCGCTGGATTAGGTGAGGTTTTATATCTGAATGGCGAAGATGAAAAAGCCAAAAGTATGTTTGAGTGGAGTCTGAAAAATGATCCTGAAAATCTTTTTGCAAAAGCTGAACTGGAAAAGGTTAATGAGTTATTACATCTTCCGTCACGACATTCGGATCTCTTGCTAAAATAATTGAGTGATTAAGGTATGACTGACTTATACGATGAAGCGGTTCGGTTATTCAATCTGAAGAATTTCAACTCCGCTGAAAATATATTAGATAGATTGTTAAAAGATAATCAACAAGATTATGACGTCCTATTTTTTCTAGGAGTTATAAAACTTAAAAATGAAGAGTACAACTCGGCAATCTACTTTTTTATGCAGGTGATTGAAATTTATGAGCAGCACCCGGAAGCTTATTATAATTTAGGTGTATGTTTTCAGAATCTAAATCAACTGGATGAGTCTGCCATTTATTATCAAAAAGCAATTGAACTTAATCCGGGTCATTTTGATGCTAAGAATAACTTAGGTCTGGTTTATTTTGAGCAAAATGAATTTGAAAAGGCAGAAAACATTCTTAAAGAAATAATCTCAGATAATCCTGATAATGCCAAAGCTCAAAATAATCTGGGTAATTTTTATTTTAAAATAAGAAATTTTGAAGAAGCTGCTAATTATTACCGCAAAGCTGTCGAGTCCGAAAATAATCCTGATTATCAATATAATCTGGCTTTATGCTACTTGAGGATGGATTATTATGAATCAGCTTTTCAAGCTTATAATATGGTACTTCAAAAAATACCCGATCATCTTAACTCTATGATTGGTCTTGGTATAATTGCCACTAAAGTGAAATCATTTGAAAAAGCTGAAAAAATATTTTATGATTTAATGCAGCAATTTAATAATGAACCGGAAATATTTTTCAATCTGGGATTTTGTTATGAAGAACAGGGGAAATATGAACTTGCATTAAATTATTATCAAAAGTATCTAGCACTACTTCCGGGATCTATGCCCGGCGAAATCAGATCAGCGTATGTTTTATCAAAATTAGGCAAGGTTGAAGAAGCCAGACAATTATATAATAAGCATCTTAGCGGTAATGACGAAAAGGAATTAGCTTTTATTGAAATGGGCTACATGAAACTTAGAAGCGGGTATGTGAATGATGCTTTGAGTTTTTTCTCCGATGCTTTAAACGTTAAACCCGATTCCATTGACCTTCATTACGGCAAGGCACATTGCCAGTTATTGTTAGGTGATTTTAAAAATGGCTGGGAAGAATATGAATGGCGTATTAAAAGACCGGATTTCCCTCAAAGAACTTTGAAAAAAACTCCTCTTGCGGATCAGGATATTAATGGGAAGAAAATATTAGTCTATTCGGAACAGGGTCTCGGAGATGCTATTCAATTTATCAGATATCTTCCTCTTCTTAAGGAAAAAGGCGCCTATGTTATTTTCGAATGCAGCGATTATTTATATAAAATATTTAAGGATTATCCTGGTTATGATCAAAGAATCGACAATGTTAATGTTTTAGAAGAAGATTTGGATTATGATTATTTTATCCCTCTTTTAAGTTTACCTTTCTATTTTAAAACCGAAGTTAAAAGCATCCCCGGCGGTGTCCCTTATTTAAAAGTTGAAGAAGAAAAAAATGAAAAGTGGCAAAAGCTAATTCCTCCAAGTAATAAACTGAAAGTTGGAATTATCTGGGCTGGCAATCCCAAACATCGTGCTGATAGGGAAAGGTCTTTGCCAATTGATAAATTTAAACCGATTATTGACCGGGATGATATTGAAATATATAGTCTGCAGCATGGACCTGCATCTCTCCAACTGACAGATGAATATAGCAAGGTTCATGATATCAGGCAGTATAATAACGGTCTACCTGATGCTGCCGCTATTGTATCAAACCTTGATTTAATAATTACTATAGATACGTCCATTGCACATCTTGCCGGCGCTTTAGGTAAAAAAGTTTGGCTGCTTATTACACTATCTCCCGATTGGCGCTGGATGCTTGATCGCGACGATACGCCCTGGTATCCTTCAATTAAATTATATCGTCAAACTCGACCTTATGATTGGGTAAGCGTAATTCAAAAGGTTAATGAAGATTTAACTTTACTTATAAATTCGAATAATCTTTCTGAAATTAAATCTAAAAAAGAAGAACCTCTGTTTCTCGCTCTATCAAAAGGACAAAACTTCGGTTGGGCTATCTGCAGCAACTACCTAAAAAAGGAACTGTCAAATATTACGGGAAATGTAATAGATTTAAATGAAGATGAAAATGTTATTTCAAAAGGATTGCTGGCGGGAAAAGTAATACATGCAATTAAAGGTTTAAGCCTGGAAAGCTTGATAAATGTGCGGGGTACTGAAAATTTCGGATATACTTTTTTTGAAAATGAATTAACTGAAGAGTCGTTGACAAATTCAAAACAGTATAATAAAATATTTGCCGGTTCTTCATGGGGTTTGGAAAAGCTAAGGGATAAAGGCATAAATAACAGCGGCTGCTTAATTCAAGGAATTGATCCTGAAATATTTCATCCTATGGAAGAGAATTTAAATCCGGATCTATTTGTAATATTTTCAGGAGGTAAATTTGAATTACGAAAAGGGCAGGACCTTGTTCTTAAAGCTGTGAAAGTTCTTCAACAAAAATATAAAGATGTTGTGCTCCTCAATGCATGGTTTAATAGTTGGACATCGACTATGGATTCAATGAAGATATCCCGCCATATTAAATATGTATATCAAGGGAAAAATTGGGCGCAAATAATGCGGGGATTATATCTTGTCAATGGTTTGGATATTAATCGAGTAGTTACATTATCTCTGGTTAATAATAACGAAATGGCAAAAATATATTCTCAGACAAATATCGGATTGTTCCCGAATAGATGCGAAGCAGGCACCAATTTAGTTTTGATGGAATACATGGCATGTGGAAAACCTGCTATTGCTTCATATAATACAGGTCATAAAGACATACTTACCTCAGAAAATTCTATCATGCTGAATGAAATGCATGATTTTAAACTTTACAATAGCGAAAAAGAATTAATTGCCGATTGGAAAGAACCGGACTTTGATGAAATTATTGCTTCTTTAGAATACGCATATTTCAACCGTGAAGAAATTAAAGAAGTCGGTGTCAATGCCGCTAATGATATGAAAAATTTCACATGGGCAAAGACAGCAAAAAATTTATTAAATCTAATTAATTAAAAATTCATTAAAGAATTAATTTTTTTGTTTCCCGTTTCTTTCATTCAGAATTCAAAATTCATAATTCAAAATTATTTTATGTTCGATTCAAAGTCCCGGGAATTACTCGGTAAGGCGCAGATTTCATTTGCCCAGGAAAATTTTCTGGGTTCACAGGACTA
>JAJYOQ010000306.1 GCA_021796135.1 Bacteroidota bacterium | reverse complement strand
ACAAATTACAAAGTACCCCCTGAAAATTATTTTATAAGTTCTAATATTTTATTATTTGGAAAAGCTTTAATGAAAAATATTTGAAAGGAAGATACCTTATTTGGCTTGTAGAATAAAACAGGATAGAAACTTTTACCATAATTAAACATATTTACTCCCTAAATTAAATTTAATAATAGATCCTTTTATAGAAAATAGGCTAAAAATAGCTATAAGTCAATAATTAGCATTAGTACGATACAGAAACTAATAGTATAAGAAGCAATTTTGGTCTTTGCTTTACAAAAATGGGTTCTGCGTTTTTTCGATTCCGATACGGCTGCTATCGCCGTGTCCCGGATAAATCAATGTTTCCGGGGGAAGGATTAAGAGTTTTTGATTTATAGAATTGATTAAGGTATCGTAGTCGGCATTCCATAGATCAGTTCTTCCGATACTGTTTTGGAAGAGGACGTCACCAGTGAAGCAGAATTCTTCATTTTTAAAATAGACACAAAATTCTCCCGGTGTATGTCCGGGCGTAAACAGGAATGTTATTTCGGAATTTCCTATAAAAAGAGATTTTTCTTCTGAGATAAATCCATCAGAGACCGGCTGCTCTTTAATCTTAATACCAAATGCCGCACCTTGTGTATCGGCTCTTTGAATCAAAGGTAAATCTTTTTCCGGAATTAGAAATACGGGATTATACATATCTTTGACAAATTTATTACCGAGGATATGGTCAATATGACAATGTGTATTGATTAAATATTTCGGAGATATTGAAAACTCTTTTATATATGCGGCTAATTTATCTTCTTCATTTTTGTCATAGCATCCCGGATCTATTATTATGCCTTCCAGGGTTTCTTCATCCCAGACGACATAAGTATTCTCAGAAAATAAATTAAAAGTAAACTTTTTGACTACAAGCATCAGATATTACCCTTTGAAATTTCTTTCAAGACGTTTATACATTTTTTGAGTGTAAGAATTATAATTATCTTTTGTTTCTTCAATAGAATCGCCGCCGAATTTTTCCAAGAATAATTTAGCAATGCTCCAGGCAGCCATAGATTCGGCGATAACAGCACAGGCAGGGACAGCGACAAAATCGCTTCTTTCTCTACGAGCATCAACAGGTTTCATATTTTTCAAGTCAATGCTTTCGATAGGGCTCATCAAAGTAGCGATAGGTTTCATAGCAGCATGAATAATGACCGGCAATCCCGTAGAAGTTCCCCCTTCGATACCGCCGGCGCGGTTTGTTTTACGTGAAACAATTCCTTTGCTCTTAATTATTTCGTCATGAGACTCGGAACCAAATTTTTTTGCAGCGTCAAAGCCGGTACCGATTGATACTGCTTTAACGGCATTTATTGACATAATAGAATGAGCCAATTCGGCATCAAGTTTTGTGTCATAATTTACGAAGCTACCTATTCCTACCGGAAGACCGGTAACAACCACAAAAAAGGTTCCTCCTAGCGTATCTCCCTTTTTCTTAGCTATTTTTATCTTGTTTATAATTTGTTTTTCATGCTCGGCATCAAAGACTCTTACCTCGCTTTTATCGGCATTTTCCGAAATTGACCATCCTTTAAAATCAGCAGGCAAGTCATTATCAAAAAGCTTTTTAGAAAAATTATCTTTAGGAAAGATACCGCCGATACTTTCGACGAAACTGCCAATAGAAATACCGAACTCCTCAAGAAATCTTCTTGCAATAGAAGAAGCGGCGACTCTGGCAGCTGTTTCCCTAGCGCTGGATCTTTCGATAGAATTTCTGATATCATTAAAATTATATTTTGTAACACCAACCAAGTCAGCGTGACCCGGCCGCGGGATAGTAATTTTTTCGACTGCAGATTTTTTCTTATCTGCGGTCATAATATCAGTCCAGTTTTCCCAATCCTTATTTTTAATCAGCATAGAGATGGGAGAGCCCAAAGTTTTTTGAAATCTGATACCAGACAATATTTCCGCAGTATCGGTTTCAATCTTCATTCTTAAGCCTCTGCCGTAGCCCGCCTGACGTCTTTTCAAATGAAAATTTATATAATCATTCTCAATTTTTAAATTAGAAGGAAACCCGTCGACAATAGTAGTCAGAGCTTTTCCATGCGATTCACCGGCAGTAAGAAATCTTATCATTTAATAATCCTAATAGTTTAGTGCAAATATAAAAAAAACGCCCGAATAATCGGGCGTTTATAATTACAATTTATTTAATTTACTTAGGAATTTCAATACCGACAAAACGGCTATTCCCTTTTACATCAACCACTTTAAGTAAAATAGCAGCGCCTTTTTTATCGTTGATTAATTTTTTAAACTGTTCAACGTTATTAATTTTTTCTTTATTCGCCTCGACAATAACCGCACCTTGAATTAATCCCTGATCCTGGGCAGTACCGTAATTAGCGACATTAGAGATCATAATACCGTTATCAATTTTAAATTCTGATTTTTCACTTTTTGTAAGATTTCTGACTGAGAATCCGAGTTTATCGAATTTAACAACGGAATTATCAGATTCATTATCATTGCCAGAGCTATTATCCGATGCATTAGTTGTTTCGCTGCTATTATCTCTAGGTTTTAGAGTAACATCACGTTGAAGATCTTTTCCGTCTCTATATATATCAAGATGAACTTTTGTGCCGGCATTTTTAGAAGCGATATAGCTTTGCAAATCATTTGCTTTGTTAACATCTTTACCGTCAATTTTTAAGATAACATCGCCGGGTTTAATATCTTCTTTAGAGGCAGCGCCGTCTTTAACAATTTTGGAGACCATAACTCCTTCAGGTTTAGATAATCCGATTGATTTTGCCATAGCGTCGTCAACATCTTCTATTTCGACACCGATATAACCGCGGTCAACTTTTCCATGAGCAATTAAATCTTTAGCGACAGATTTAACCAAATCAATAGGAATAGCAAATCCATAGCCAATAAAGCTATCAGTACCTCTAGTAGCTATAGCGGCATTCATACCAATAACAGCGCCGGAAAGGTCTACCAAAGCGCCGCCGCTATTTCCCGGGTTAATAGGAGCATCAGTTTGGATATAATCTTCAATGCCATAGCTATTATTGATCAAGCCCAAACGACCCCTGCCCAATGCGCTAACAATACCGGCAGTAACAGTAGAAGTTAAAGCCAGAGGATTTCCAATTGCCATCACCCATTGACCTACCTTAAGACCGTCTGAATCACCGAGATATGCAGCAGGTAAATCACTTGCATTTATTTTTATTACAGCAATATCAGTAAGAGGATCAGTACCGACTACTTTAGCGGTATAAGTTCTTTTATCGGAAAGATTTACTTTCACCGAAGTAGCATTTTTAACAACATGGTAATTAGTAACGATATAGCCGTCAGTTGAAATAATTATACCACTACCCGATCCTTCTTCAACCTGAGATTGGGGCATATTAAAGAATTGGAATGGGAACATATTCGCATGAGGATCATTTTCAGATTTTGCAACAACCGTAATTTGGACAATTTCAGGAGTTACATTTTTAGCCACTTCAATAAAGGCTTTGCTAAAAGAAGATGCATCGGCATCGAGATTAACGGGAGGGTTCATAGCTCCCAGTCTTATATCAGCGTAACTTGGTCTTACCAAACTAAATCCGGACACAAGCAAAGCGCCGAAAACAACGCCTACAATTATTAAAATGAAGGCACTCCAAAAACTTTTAGATTTCATATTATTTTCTCCGTTTAATGAAAAAAAATTAATTAAACTGCGAACCTGCAGTAGTATAAAATGGCAATAAGTATCTCATTTAAAAATTTGTAAAGATTGAATTCCGTTAAAATCAGCAATATGATGTTTCAAATAATTTTCCATAAATGTGTTAGCTTTATCCGCTAATTGACTACTGATTTTTATTTTTTTACTGCTTTTTAGACAAGTCAGGTAATTAAAAAGTTCCGAACTAAATATCGAATTTTCTCGTTTTTCTTGATTACAAGAGTGACACAAAATACCAATTTCGAAATTATATGCCAAATTTGGTTCATCGATAATTGATTTACCGCAAGACTTACATTTTTCCAAATCAATTTTATAACCCAGTTCAGAAATAAAAAACAATAAGAATCTACCGAACAAAACATTCGGCGGTTCATCAGACAGACTAATCAGATCAAAGATTCTAATAATAGCCAGGAATAATTTTTTATTAACTTCATGCTCCGAAGTTAATTTTTTAACCAATTCAAGAATAGCCTGAGAATATTTGAGTTTATCCAGATCATCCTTAAGTCCGGTAAAGTTTGAAAGCAGGTCAACACTAGAGATAATTTGAAGATCGCGGGAATCTTTTTTATAAATTACTACGAATATATGATTAAGAGGATCAATCATAAGTCCCATTTTAGCTTTGGGACCACGGGCGCCTTTAATAATTGCAGAAATTTTGCCGAAGTCTTTTGTATAGAGAGAAGTTATATAGCTAGTATCGCCATAATTTAATTTACTTAAAACTACGGCTTCAGTTTTTACGATTTCACTCATTAATAAAATTATAAGGGAAAAAGTTTACTCTTTTTTCAGTGATAATTCCGGTGATTAGGTGTGAAGGAGTGACATCAAAAGCAGGAGAGAAAACATCATAATTTTCCGGAGCAATTTGCTGATTTTTAATTTTTAAAATTTCATTTTTATTCCGGTACTCAACGATAATATCTTCTCCTGTAGGAATAGACCTATCGATTGTAGTACTCGGAGCTGCAATATAAAAAGGGATATTATGGAAATTGCAAAGAACAGCAAGGTTATAAGTGCCTATTTTGTTTGCGGAATCGCCGTTTAATGCAATTCTATCCGCACCGGTAATAACAATATCAACTTTTGATTGCTGCATTAAAACTGCAGCCATAGAATCGGTAAGAACCTTAAAAGGGATTTTATTTTTTTCAAGTTCAAAGGCAGTA
Organism: Bacteroidota bacterium; assembly: GCA_021796135.1. The sequence goes on along the minus strand of JAJYOQ010000306.1, from coordinate 374 downwards.
AGTCTTAATCCCTGCAAGAGCGGGCGGGTTTCATCAGCATAAACAATATTAACCAGACCATATTTATGAGCGGCATAAATTACATTAAAAGCCGTACCATTTCCGCCCGTAGCTAATTTCCCGGTATTGCAATGAGTTAAAACATTAGATTTCTTAGTAAATACTTGAGCTCCATTTTCTCCGATTCTATTACAAAAGTCAATGTCATTTTGGTGAATCTCTTTAGATTTAGCTAAAAGGAGATCATACAAATTTTCATGATTTTGAAATTCATCAAAAACTTTTTGCATTTCTTTGAGAGCGAAGAAAAGATTAACTGCAGTAGGGCGGGTTTGTTCTAATCTTTTAAAAGCCGCATAAAATTTTTCTTTAAA
>JAJYOQ010000305.1 GCA_021796135.1 Bacteroidota bacterium | reverse complement strand
GTAAAATGAGTCAGCCCAAAGCTATTCATGTAATGAAAGAACTTGGAATTGACATCTCTAAAAATATTCCTAAAAATGTCAATCAGTTCCTGAACGAATCATTTGATTATGTTATTACGGTTTGTGATAATGCAAAAGAAACATGCCCGCTGTTCTTTGGAAAAGTCGGAAAACAATTGCACATAGGATTTGAAGATCCGGCAGAGGCAATCGGTACAGAAGAAGAAATTCTGCTAGTATTTAGGAAGATTAGAGATGAAATCAGAGTAAAGTTTTATGAATTTTATTTGAAACATAATTGTCATTCCCTATAATCGGGTATGACAAGAATAATTCTTGCAATACCGGAGTAAATAAAAAAAACTTAAAAAGGTCAAATATATGCTTGAAATAAAAATTCTTGGACCCGGCTGCACTAATTGTGTAAACCTTGAAAATATGTGCAGAGAGTCAGTCGCGGAAAATAACATAAATGCTTCCATAGAAAAAGTTACTGATTATAGAGAAATAATGAGTTATGGTATTCTTAGCACACCCGGACTAGTTTTAAACGGAAAGGTTGTTTTAACCGGGAAACTTCCCACTAAAACTACTCTTTTGCATTGGTTAAATAATGCGATTGCTGAAAATAATAATAAAAATATATAGTTTATTATAGATGGAGAAAATGAAATGACATATATATCGAAAAGATTATCATTTCTTGATCGATACTTAACTCTTTGGATTTTTATCGCAATGTTTGCCGGTGTTTTTTCCGGTTATATTTTTCCCGGAATTGTGAAGTTTTGGAATTCATTTCAAAGCGGAACTACAAACATACCGATTGCCGTAGGATTGATTCTTATGATGTATCCTCCTCTCGCAAAGGTCAAATATGAAGAACTTGGAGATGTCTTCAAGAATTTAAAAATTCTCTCCCTTTCATTAATTCAAAACTGGATAATTGGACCAATTTTAATGTTTTTCCTTGCGGTAATTTTTTTGCAGGGTTATCCGGAGTACATGGCTGGTTTGATTATGATAGGACTTGCGCGCTGTATTGCAATGGTCATTGTGTGGAATGAATTAGCTAAAGGAGACACCGAATATGCTGCGGGTCTTGTTGCTTTTAATTCGATTTTTCAAGTTCTATTCTTCTCTATTTATGCCTATGTATTTTTAACGATACTTCCATCAGCCTTAGGTCTGAAATCATTTAAGGTTAGTATTACTATAGGTCAGATTGCAGAAAGTGTTTTTATTTATCTCGGGATTCCGTTTTTAGCCGGAATAATAACCCGATTCACTCTAATAAGATTGAAAAACAAGGAGTGGTATCAAAATAAATTTATTCCCAAAATTAGCCCCATTACTCTAATTGCTCTTCTATTCACAATATTTGTAATGTTCTCGCTAAAAGGCGAATATATAGTAAAAATTCCGCTTGATGTTGTGCGGATTGCAATTCCTCTGGTTTTCTATTTTATAATAATGTTTTTTGTTTCGTTTTACTTAGGAAGAAAAATCGGAGCAGATTATTCAAAGACAGCTACACTTTCATTTACTGCCGCAAGTAATAATTTTGAGCTTGCAATTGCGGTAGCGGTAGCGGTATTCGGTATTAATTCAGGCGAAGCTTTCGCCGCAGTTATTGGTCCTCTTGTAGAAGTTCCTGTTTTAATAAGTTTGGTAAGTGTTTCCTTGTGGTTTCAGAAAAAATATTTCAAAATTGTAGAAGAGGGAACTGTTAAATCTCCCGATGTTTGTCCGTAATAAGAGATATAAATGAATTCGTTAACAGAAATAAAGTTATTAAAAAAAGAAAAAGAAATAATTACTATCAGTATTTTACTTTTGCCGGTATGGCTTTTCTTTTATTTAAGCCTTGAAAGTTTTACCGATTGGATAATATTTGATTTAATTAATCTCCCAAAAGATTCTCATTTAACCAGCACAATAAGCTTTTTCATATTTGAAGTACCGAAGGTTTTACTGCTTTTAATTTTAATTGTGTTTGCAGTAGGAATAATAAGGACATATTTCTCACCCGAACGCACTAGAAAAATGCTGGGTGGTAAAAAGCTATTTGCCGGAAATGTATCCGCCAGTCTACTAGGTGTTGTAACTCCTTTCTGTTCATGCTCGGCAATACCTTTGTTCCTTGGATTTATAGAATCCGGCGTTCCGCTTGGTGTAACATTTTCTTTTTTAATTGCTGCGCCCATGATAAATGAGGTAGCAGTAGTCCTTTTGTTTGGTTTATTCGGCTGGAAGACCGCACTTTTATATATGTCTACCGGATTAATTATTGCAATGGTTTCTGGATTTGTTATAGGAAGGTTAAAACTTGAAAGATACGTTGAAGATTGGGTATATAAAATAAAAGTTGGTCAAATCGAATTAGAAGAGACAAAACCAAATTTTGCATCAAGAATTACTGCTGGTGTAGATGCGGTAAAAGAGATTGTCGGAAAGGTTTGGATTTATATTATAATAGGAATTGCAGTCGGCGCCGGCATACACGGCTATGTTCCGGAAAATTTTATGGCAGGCTTAATGGGGAAGAGTGCCTGGTGGTCGGTTCCTGTTGCAGTAATTATTGGTGTCCCAATGTATTCCAACGCAGCCGGTATAATACCGATAGTGCAGGCATTATTGGAAAAAGGCGCCTCGCTCGGAACTGTACTCGCATTTATGATGAGTGTAATAGGATTATCACTTCCGGAAACAATTATCCTTAAAAAAGTATTAAAACTCCCATTAATTTTTATCTTCGTAGGCGTTGTGGCATTAGGAATAATTATAGTGGGATATCTATTCAATCTTATTTATTAAATTAAAAAAGGATAAATTATGCATTGGTTAAAAAATCTTGATGAGGCTAAAGAAGATTCAATGAAAACGCATAAACCGATTCTTCTTCAATTTGAAATGGATGGTTGCGGCGGCTGTAAAAAATTATATACCGAAACTTATACTGCTTCCAAAGTAGAAGAAGAAATGAACGAATGGTTTGTTCTGCTCAAACTTGATTTAATAAAAGAGCGAGAAATTAGAAAGCAGCTTGCCGCTTACTGGACTCCTTCATTTTATTTTTTAGATCATACCGGGAAATCATATTATAATTTTAACGGCTATTTACCGGCTGATGAGTTTAGAATTATTCTTAGGCTCGGTTATGCTGATGCTATGATGCCTAAAGGTAAATATGCTGAAGCTTCTCAATTTATAAGCAAAGAAATCGATCAATTTAAAGATAATAATCCATTGCTGCCAAAGCTTTTGGCTCAGAATGGAATTGCTAATTATATAAAAACGAAAGATAAAAATACATTTATGAAAACAATGAAAGACATTCAGCAAAAATATCCCAATTCTCTGGAAGCGAGAATGTATTTTTGGGATGAATAAATTTAGAGTTTATCAAAAGATAATTGAGGAATAAAAATGGTTTCAGTAAAAATTCTTGGTGTGGGCTGTTCGAGGTGTAGAACCCTTGAATCAATTGTCAGGCACTTAGTTAGTAAACATAATCTTCAACATCTTAACTAGGGTGAAGAATCAAAAACACTTTTATGGATAAAAAGAATTTGCGGAGTTTTGGTAATTGCAGGAGGGATTTATCTTGTATTTAACAAGTAATTTCAAGTATCTAACTATAACAAAGACTTAAATTTTAGTTAAAATTATTTAATATAAGCAGCTTATCTCCTCCGGAAACAATTATTCTTATCCCGGACAAAACGCCCAACCCGGTCTAGCCTGAAAATCATTGACGATATACCTGCAAGAAAGAAAAATTTGTGATTTTAATGCATCATTTTTATATTGTTCAATATTTCTGTAAATACATTATATTTACAGAAGAAATGAACGACATTTATGAATGAAGCAATTAAATATTTTAAGGCTAACGGTGGTTACGCAAGAATGTCTCAGCTTAAACAAGCCGGTATCCATACAAGCATAATCAAAACTATGCTGCAACAGGGTATAATCGAAAGGGTAAAACCGGGTCTTTATCGCCTTTATGAGATTGATCCGAAATCCGATATTAGCATAAGCTTTATTGATGTCTGTAAGGCTGTGCCCAAAGGTGTAATTTGTCTAATCTCAGCAATTGATTATTACCAGCTCAGTACTTTTAATCCGCCAGAAATCTATGTTGCAATTCCGCAGTCTGAGAAACCGCAGAAAATAGAATATCCTCCCACTAAATTTTATTTCTTCCCTGAAAGATTTTATAACCTTGGCGTAGAAAAATAAAAACAAAATCCGGCGAAGTTAGAATTTACAATATTGAAAAAACAATTTGTGATATGTTCCGTTATCGCGATAAACTTGGTGAAGATATACCTATCGAATCCCTTAAAAACTATCTAAAGAGAAAAGAAGCTAACCTTATTAAGCTTAGGGAATATGCAATTCTTTGTCAGGTAAAAGCGGTTGTTCTTCCATATCTAAAGGCTCTTGTCGGATGAATAAAGAAATAAAAGATGTTGGCGTTTCTATTCGTCATAAATTATTATTCATTGCAAAAAAGTCCAATAGAGATTATAACGCATTATTGAATCAATTTTTTCAAGAACGATTTTTATATAAGCTCTCTATTTCTCCTTATAAAAATAATTTCATTCTTAAAGGTGCTTTATTATTGTTATCTTATAATATTGAAAGGACCCGCCCCACAAAAGATATTGATTTTCTCGGCAAGGCAATTGATAATGATACTGATGAAATCAAAAATATAATTTCGGAAATTTGCTCAATCAAAACATCTGATGGAATTGATTTTATTACTCGTGAAATAAAATCTGAACGGATTAAAGAAGATCTTGTCGCCGCCGAAATATTTAGTTCAATTCTGCCGGTTTAAAAGTTACCACCCCTATTGGAATCCCGAAATTTGGAAAGGAAATAATAGTGAAAAACTAATCGAATTGTCGATAATTTAGTGATATTAAATAGTCAGTGGAGTCTTTAGTAAGAACAAATTTCCTGTTTAATTGAAGGTATTTTAACTCTGTGAGCTGGTTAATAGCTTAAAAGCTTTTTGCCTTCCCGCGTAGTGAAGGGTAATTTTCACAACAAAGCTTGTTTCTTTGTGAATGTTCAGTATTTACCATAGCAAGGTTTAATACTACTTAAAAAAAGAGCCGCATTTTAGCGGCTCCCATTTTACTATCATATAATGTAGAAATTACTTTAGTAAAATCATTTTTTTAGTTGAAATATAATTACCCGTTTGCAACTGGTAGAAGTAAATGCCGCTGGGAATACCTGAAGCATTGAAGCTTATATTGTAGGAACCTTTATCTTTGAATTATATGCATTTGAT
>JAJYOQ010000304.1 GCA_021796135.1 Bacteroidota bacterium | reverse complement strand
TAATTTAAAAATTTTTGGGATTGATATACCAAACTTGATTTAATCCTTTTCTGCAAATAACTTTAAAATGTAATATTTATTTTAAAATAAAAATGAAACGGGTAGAAAATGAGTCTTAGTCAAATCGCAAAATCAATTAGCGCTTCACCGACTCTTAAGTTAAATGAAAAAGCAGCTCTCCTTAGGCAAAAAGGAGAACCTGTAATTCATCTTGGCGGCGGTGAACCTCAAAGTAAAGTTCCAATGGATGCTATTTTAGCAACATCGGCACATCTAAACACAGGCGAAGTCAGATATGCACCAGCTGACGGTATTCCTGCGCTTAAACAATCTATTATTCGTTATACGGAAGAATTTTATAACCGGACGGTATCGCCTCAAAATGTTATTGCTTCCGGGGGGGCTAAACAAGCTATTATGGTAGCGTTACAAGCAATCCTTAATCCGCAAGAAGAGGTTATGTATCCTGCTCCATATTGGGTAAGTTATCCGGAAATGGCAAAACTCTGCGGAGCAGTGGGTGTTCCTGTATATGCCGAAGACGGAAGCTTTTTCCCGACTATCAAGGATTTCGAGCAAAGAGTCGGAACTTATACCAAAGCCGTTATAATCAATAGCCCAAATAATCCTTCCGGCGTCATGTATTCAGAAGAATTTATATCGGATATTGTTCAGTTCTGCGAGAAGAAAGATTTATATCTGATAATGGACGACATTTATCATCGCCTTATTTTTGACGGCAGAAAAACAATTAATTGTTTCAATTATGCAAAGGATCTATCAGAAAAATCAAAAATTATTTTAATTAACGGTGTTTCAAAACAGTATGCAATGACTGGGTTTAGAATCGGCTGGGCAGTAGGGAATAAGAAAGTTATTGAATCTATGTCAAATATTCAGGGGCATCAAACTTCCGGACCTTCCGTACTGCTTCAAAAAGCTGCGGTAGGAGCTATGAACGGTGTTCAAAACAGTATTGAAAGTCTTCGGCTTACCCTTGAAAATAATCGAAATATAATGATAGATTTACTACATTCATTTGATGGAGTAAAAGTGACAAAGCCGGATGGAACATTCTATTGTTTTGCCGATTTCAGCGCTTATGAGAAAAACTCTAATAAACTTTCATCGCTTTTAATCGATAAAGTTATGGTACTAACTGTGCCCGGTGCCGAGTTCGGTATGGAAGGTTATTTACGATTAAGTTATTGCGGCGGTATCAAGGATATAACAGAAGGTTTAGAAAGAATTAAATGGGTTCTGGATCCCGGCTCACCAAATGAATTATATATAGGCGAACGCAAATTAGTGAGGGATTGGTCATGAGTAAATATCTTGAATTCAGCACACCTGCTCTTAAAGAAGCTAAAGAATTAGCTTCTGATTTTGGTTTAATCAACCATGGACTTAATCATCTAGATAAAGTGTATTGGAATCTTCAGGATGCCGCTTTATATGAAGAAAGTATTTTTCGAAATGAAGCTCATATGGCAAGCGAAGGACCTTTAGTAGCAAAGACCGGGAAACATACTGCTAGATCTGCTGCGGATAAATTTATTGTAAAGGAAGAATCAACCGAAGATAATATCTGGTGGGGAGTAAATAATCGTCCGTATAGTCTTGCAAATTTTAATGCACTTATGTCCCGCCTGGAAGCTTATGCTCAGGGAGAAGAATTATTTGTTCAGGATTGTTACGTGGGAGCAGATCCTGAATATCGAATGCCAATAAGGATAATTACAGAAAAAGCATGGCATAGTTTGTTTGCTAGGAATATGTTTATCACAACTAATAACCGAGAAGAACTTAAAAAATTTATTCCTGAGTTTACAGTAATTGCTGTTCCCGGCTTTAAGGTCGACCCGAAAATTGACGGCACCCGTACCGAGACGGGAATCATTCTTAATTTTGCTTCAAGAACTGCTATAATTGCAAACTCTTTATATGCCGGGGAAATAAAGAAATCTGTTTTTACAGTTCTAAATTTTCTTCTAACTTTTCAGGATGTGCTTCCAATGCATTGTTCCGCAAATGTCGGCAAGGATGGAGATGTAGCTGTTTTTTTCGGGCTAAGCGGTACAGGGAAAACTACTCTTTCCGCTGATCCAAAAAGAAAGTTAATCGGCGATGATGAGCACGGATGGAGTAAAAACGGAATATTTAATTTTGAAGACGGATGTTATGCAAAGGTAATTAACCTTTCTTCGGAAAGTGAACCGGAAATTTATGCCACTACTAAAAGATTCGGGACAATTCTTGAGAATGTTGTTTATGATCCGGTAACCCGTAAAATTGATTTGAATGATGATTCAATTACTGAAAATACACGTGCATCATATCCGCTTAGTTTTATTCCAAATATTATCCCTGAAGGATATGTAAATACACAACCGAAAAATATAATATTTCTAACATGCGATGCCTCAGGAGTACTTCCGCCAATATCAAAATTAAATGCTGATCAAGCTCAATATCACTTCATTAGCGGATATACTTCTAAAATTGCAGGAACTGAAGTCGGATTAGGTACAGAACCTCAAATTACATTCAGTGCATGTTTCGGAGCCCCTTTTATGGTACGACATCCGTTTGAATATGCTAAGATGTTAAAAGCAAGAATGCTGAAATATAATGTAAATTGCTGGCTAGTGAATACCGGATGGGTCGGAGGTAGATTTGGTATCGGAAAAAGAATTAGTATCAAGCATACCCGTAACCTTCTTAATGCGGTACTTGAAGGGAAGCTGGATAATGTAGAATACAGGAAAGATAAGTTATTTGGATTTGAAGTACCATTAAGTTGTCCCAATGTGCCTGAAGATGTACTTGATCCTTCTGCGTCCTGGAACAATAAAGATGAATATTGGAGTAAATATGATGCGCTTGCTGCTAGATTTATAGAAAACTTTAAATTATTTAAAAGCGGCGTATCAATTGAAGTTCTTAATGCCGGACCAAAAAGACTTTAATAAAAATCTAAATTAAACTGAGGTGGACAATTTAATTGTCTAAATATTTGTCCACCTTAAATTTTGAGATTTAAGTTATATATTATATGCGAATTTTATCCGGATCAATTATTCGCAGTCTAGCATTTCCTTTCTATAATAAATTTTAAAATATTAATTTCGATAATAATGAATAGTTTTGTTTAAATATGGGCATAATTTTAAGATAAAGAAGAAAATATTATGAATGAATCAATATTCTACAAAAAAACAAGTATTGCTTTAATTGCACTTATTTTACTAATGGGGATTATTCTTTTAATTTCCGGAATCATTTATTATAATAATGAAAAAGAAGATGCAATAAATCAGGCATATAACAGACTTAAGGCTATTGCAAATTTAGAAACAAATGAAATTGAAAGCTGGCGTAAGGAGAGAGCTGCCAATTTAAAAATGCTTGCTAATAGTTCTTTAATAGAGCAATATGTCGCTGACTTTTCAAAAGCTCAAAATGATTTGAGTTTAAATAAGAAAATACTTAAAAGATTTAATATAGAAACCAGAATTGATAATGAATGCATAGATGTTATTTTAGCAACGACAAATGGTAAAGTCAAATTAGCTTACAATCCTTCTGAAAGTAAAATTGATACTTCCGTAAAAAATTTAATCAACCAAGCAGCTCGTGAAAATCAGGTCGTGTTTGGAAATATTTTTAATAATAAAAAAAATGGGCATGCTTTAATTGATATTGCTGCTCCAATCGATAACAATGACAGCGAAATTAAAAATGTTATAATTTACCGAATTGATCTTGAAAAAACTTTACATCCAATAATAGAATCATGGCCGGGAATCACTAAAAGTGCAGAAGCGATTCTTTTCATGAAAAGAGGGAATTATGTTATTAATATAAGCGATGTTAAATATCATCATAATTCAGCGCTAACAGTAAAAATACCACTGAGCAACACTCAAAATCCAGTCGTCCAAGCAGTACTTGGCAAGAGAGGAATACTCAATGGTATAGATTACAAAGGCGACAAAGTAATAGGATATGTTAAACAAATTCAAAATTCTCCCTGGATTCTTATATCCAAGGTTAACAGAGGAGAATTACTTGCTGAAGTTAATTATAAAACCCATACAATATTTATTATCATCTTTTTATTATTTATGATAGCTGCCGGCGTAGCGCTGTATATTTTTAACTACCGCCGTAAAAGATTTTTTAAAGAATTATATGAGGAAGAACTTGAATTAAAAGCTCTTAAATCACACTTCGAATATGTAGTAAAGTATGCTAACGATATAATCTTATTGGAAGATGAAAACTTTAATATTATAGAGGCAAATGAAAGAGCGATTGAAGCTTACCAGTACAGCATTGATGAACTCCGCAATTTAAAATTGACTGATTTAGCAATTCCGGATAGAATAGATATTCTTAAATCGAAAATAATTGAAGGCGGTCAAAAAGGAGGACTAATTTCCGAAAGTATCCATAAACGAAAAGACGGTTCTATTTTCTTTGCTGAAGGAAGCATAAGGACAATTGATATTGACGGGAAAAAATATCATCATCAAATTTTCCGGGATATAACAGAAAGAAAGAATGCAGAAAGAAAAATTCAAAATGCTAATCGTGTTTATGCGGTTATTAGCCAAATAAATCAGGCAATAGTAAGACTTAAAAATAAAAATGAATTATTAAATGAAGTATGCAGAATCGCCGTTGATTTCGGAAAATTTAAATTGGCTTGGATAGGTATGATCGATGAGGAATCCAATTACATTAGACTTATGAGTTCATCCGGAACGGATGACGGATATCTTAACTTTGTAAAAGAGATTTCAATTAAGGGAACTCCGGAAAGCGAAGGTCCAGCTGCATGGGTAGTAAGAGGCGGAAAACATTTTGTATGTAACGATATCAAAAATGATCCTAAAATGAAGCCCTGGAAAGATGAAGCTTTGAAAAGGGGTTTCTTATCATCAATCGGAATACCTATCGTTCACTTCGGTAAAAATGCCGGCGTTTTTAATCTTTATGCCTCTGAAATAAATTTCTTTGATAAGGAAGAAATTGATTTGCTGATTGAAGTAACAAATGATATTTCATTTGCACTCGAAGCAATTGAAACAGAATTTAAAAGACAAAAAGCGGAAGAAGCTCTTATGAAAAGTGAGGAGCAGCTAAAACAATCGCAAAAAGTGGCACGGCTTGGTTATTATATACTTGATATTAATACCGGAATGTGGACAAATTCGGAAATTTTGGATGAAATTTTCGGAATTGATATTAATTACAAAAGAGATGTGACCGGCTGGGTCGGGCTAATTCATCCTGATGATCAAGCTGATATGGCAAATTATTTTTCTGATTATGTGATA
>JAJYOQ010000303.1 GCA_021796135.1 Bacteroidota bacterium | reverse complement strand
TAATAGCAATTCTTTTCCCAATTGCTTCAGCAGGGTCAGAAATTCCTAAAACCATTGCCTGTGCTTTATTAATTCTGGTAAATTTAGAATCTTTATCTTTGAAGTAAATTGTATCCGGAATATTATCCAGTAAAGCCTGTAGTAAATCTCTTTCTTTAATTAAGTTATCTTCAATAACAACAGTCTCAGTAATATCGAAAAAGCTCCATACTCTCCCTGTAGGAATATTATTAAATAATTGCGGCTGAGAAAATCTTTCGATAGTTCTGCCGTCTTTGAATGCTAAAATATCTTTACTAGAAGCAGATGGGTCCGCATATAACTGATTTACTTTTTCAATAAAGTTATCCGGATCTATTAATTGATTGAGTACGGAACCAATCAACTTAACATCATCCCCTTCATTTATTATTTCATAAGGGACATTCCAAATTTCAAGAAATTTTTTATTATAAAATACAATTTTGCCTTTTAAATCAACTACAAGAATTCCTTCCCTAATTGAATTTAGAGTTGAATTTAGGAGAGATGAAGTAACATCGCTTACATTTTCTGAATTTTGCGGAGGGATTAAGTCGTTTGTATTATTATTCATCAATAACTCAATTTACGTTTAAAAAACCACCTAAAATTAAATAATAGTCTTATCAAACTAAAATACTTTAGAATAATATATTTATCAACCTTTTGTATAAAGAAATTTAAACTATATTTATCAACCTAAGAGGATTTCGAGCTTTGTTTAAATAATTCAAATTTTATTGACTTTGTTAGCCTCAAGAAGTAATTTTGTCATTCAATTAATAAATGATTCATTTTTTTTAGAAAACAGTATTGAGACATGAAAGAATATAGATTTAGATTAATACTAATTCTCGGCGCAATTGCGTTAAGCTTATACCTTTTGTATCCGACTTATGTTGATCATCAGAACCAAAATATGATTAATAAAGTCCTGGCAGAAAAAGAGAAGCAGCTGAAGCAGGAAAATCCTCAAATCAGTGCCAATACGCTTGATGATAAATTAAAAGCAATTGAAGACAGTATAAAGAATTCCGATCCTTCTTTTAATAAGATGAAACTGAAAAGCATAAAGCTAGGTTTGGATCTGCAGGGAGGAATGCGAGTCGTTCTTGAGGTTAATACAGGTAAACTGCTTGAAAAATTAGCCAAAAATCCGGATGATGTTTTCAAAAAAGTTATGAAGTCATCGGAGAAAGAAGCAGCTTTATCCGAAGAATCGGTTGTAAATATAGTAGCTAAAAATTTTGCGGCACGCGGAATTAGGTTAAGCAGATATTTCGGAAATATTCGGCAAAGTGATAACGAAATTATTTCCGATCTAAAAAAAGATGCTAATGATGCCATTACCAGGGCAATGGAAATTATTAGAAATAGAGTTGATCAGTACGGAGTCTCTGAGCCATCTATTCAGAGGCAGGGAAACTCAAGGATTATTGTAGAACTTCCGGGAGTAGCCAGGGAAGAAGAAGCAAAGCAGCTTTTGCAAGGTACTGCTCTTCTTGAATTTAAATTAGTCAAAGACCCTCAATTAACTATTTCTGTTATGAAAAAAATTGATGATGTATTAGCAGGCACTTATGCTGCAGATACATCAAAAGCGGACTCTTCCTCAAAATCACTTAGTAAAACTGCAAAACAGAATAATGTAGCTGCAAGCGATACTAATAAAAAAATGACTCCGGAAGAATTTGCTTCTAAACACCCATTCTTCTCTATCGCAATGATAGATCCTAAAGGAAGCACAGCTGATGCTTATGTTAAAGCAGACGATAGAGCAAAGCTTCAATTAATGCTGAATAGACCTGATGTTCAAAGTGTAATACCTGATAATATGCAGTTTGTATTTTCAGCTAAGCCAATTGCAAATCAGAATGGTCAGCCGATTTACATGCTTTATTGTGTCGAGAAAAATGCATTGCTGACGGGCGGCGTAATAACTAATGCGACTGCCACAATTAGTCCGGAAACATCTGCCCCTATTGTTGATATGGAAATGAACTCTGATGGTTCTGCTGATTGGGCTCGTATTACCGGAGCTAATATTGGTAAAAGAATTGCTATTATATTAGATGGTGTTGTGTATTCAGCCCCGGTTGTACAAAATAAGATCACCGGCGGTCGTTCACAAATATCCGGAAGCGGAAATTTAGAAGAAGCTCAGCTATTAGCTATTGTTCTTAAAGCCGGAGCTTTACCGGCACCTGTAGATATTATAGAAGAGAGGACAGTCGGACCATCTTTGGGACAAGATTCAATTAACAGCGGATTTAATTCAGTGCTTATTGGATTTTTAGTAGTCAGCTTATTTATGATTGTTTATTATCAAAAAGCCGGTTTAGTTGCTGCTGTTTCTCTGATCTTTACGATTCTATTTATTTTTGGATTTTTAGCAGGATTTAATGCTACATTAACTCTTCCCGGTATTGCCGGTATTATATTAACAATTGGTATGGCTGTTGATGCCAACGTTCTTATTTATGAGCGAATTAGGGAAGAAATGGCAACAGGAAAAACGCTTAAAGCTTCAGTGGATAGCGGTTTTTCTAAAGCATATTCAGCTATTATCGATTCAAATATAACAACATTTATAACAGGAATAATACTTTACCAGTTTGGTACAGGTCCTGTTCAGGGTTTTGCTTTGACTTTAATGATCGGAATCGGTGCAAGTTTATTTAGTGCACTTGTCATTTCAAGACTGGTCATTAGTTATATGGTTGCTAAGGGTATTAAGTTTTCTATAGGATAATTAAAAAGGTTTAAGGAGTTAATTTATAGATGCGAATTTTTGAAGATATACATATTGACTGGCTTGGCAAAAGAAAAATATTTTATGCCATTTCATTATCATTATTTCTAATCGGATGGATTAATGTTTTTGTAAGAGGATTGCATTTCGGTATTGATTTTAAAGGTGGTACCGAAATAGTTCTTCAATTTGATAAACCTGTTAATGTAAGCAATATAAGACAATATATTGACAAAATCGGTTTGGGCTTTGTCGAATTGAAAACATTTGGAGGAGAAACCGGAGTTCTAGTCAGAACCGAATCTCAATATATCCCTAAAAATATTTTCCCTAAAGTTGTAGATAACATTAATTCCGAGATTGAAAAGTATTATCCCGGTATCTCTAAAAAAATATCAGATACTACATTAAGTTCCGTGACTTATACTTTTGCAAATCCAGACACTACCGATCAGATTGTTAACCGTCTTTTGGCAAAAGGTTATCAAGCGGGTAAAGTTTCGGAAGAACCTACAAATAACCAAATGGTAGTTAGAGTCGGAATTGCAGATTGGATAAAAGAAAATCTAAGAACTAAAATGCCTGATAATCAGTTCCAAATTATTAAAGAGGATCATGTAGGTCCAAAAGTCGGTAATGAATTAAAAACCAATGCTTTAATTGCAATAGCAATATCGCTATTAGGAATATTAGTATACTTAGCTTTCCGATTCAAATTTATCTTTGCTTTAGGCGCCGTAGTTGCCTTATTCCATGATGTTCTTATCACTATCGGCTTATATGCGGCTTTATACGGTGTAATTCCGGGCTTAAATCTTGAAATTGATCTTACTGTAGTCGCTGCTTTTCTTACTCTAATCGGTTATTCTGTTGCAGATACAGTAATTGTATTTGATAGAGTCAGGGAAAACCTAAAGATTCACAAAACAATGCCTTTGGAAGATTTGATCAATCAAAGTGTTAATAGAACAATGAGCAGAACTATATTAACGGCAGGAACAGTTTTATTAGCTATTTTTGTCTTACTAATATTCGGCGGGGAAGTGCTTAGAGCATTTTCATTTACACTTTTCTTTGGAACAATTACAGGTACTTACTCTTCAATATTTATAGCAAGTGCACTAGTTCTTGAGTATGCTAATAGATTCCAAAAGAAAGTTAATTTCTAGAGTTATTATTGTTGAATTACTAAGCCGGAATATTCATTCCGGCTTTTTTTATCTAGCCAATACCTATAATCTCTTTTTACCCGTCAATTTATCAAATTGAATTTCTGTTAGTCTAAAAACTGTCCAATCTTCCATAGGTTTTGCGCCTAATTTTTTGTAAAACTTTATTGAAGGTTCATTCCAATCTAAAACTGACCATTCAATTCTACCGCAATTTCTTTCTTTAGCTAATTTAACCAGCTCAATTAGAAGTGCTTTACCGATACCATTATTTCTTAAATTTTCCCGTACATAAATATCTTCAAGATAAATGCCCGGTTTTCCCACAAAAGTAGAAAAATTATGAAAAAATAATGCAAATCCCGCATCTTTCCCGTTGAATTCAGCAATTAATACTTCTGCGAATTTCCTTTTACCGAACAAATTACTTTTGAGTAATTTTTCGGTAGCTACAACATCTTTTGAAAGCTTCTCATATTTTGCTAATTCTTTTATGAAAGTAAATATTTGCTTAACATCTTTTGCTTTAGCTTTTCGAATGATAATCTTATTCTTACTTAAATTTAATTCCATTTCGTTACTTATTGTTTAATTTATTTTTATAATAATTATTTATATACATATCAATTTTTAATGCAATAATTCCAAATACGTACCCGAATGATGAACCGATTACCGCTCCACCTAAAACATCTGAAGGGTAATGAACACCGACATAGATTCTAGAAATCCCTATTAAGGCAGCGGTAATAAATAATGCCCATTTTAATTTAGGGAAAAGTTTATAGAAAAAAAAACGCCGCAGCAAAATTGTTTACTGCATGACTAGAAGGGAATGAAAATGTTCCATTAAAACCGACAGGCGTTCTGACATTTTGTAGAATATTGCACGGTCTGATTCTGTGAAATAATTCTTTTATTAAATGAGAAGAGAATTGATCCGTTACAGCAATTAGAATTAGCACACCGATCGCTGCTATTTTACCCCGCCTTCCGCCTTTTATTATACTTATACCGAGCAAAATTAAATACGATATATACCAATTATTTACATTCGTAATTATTGAAAAGAATTTATCAAAAGCACCGTTAACAATTGAGTGATTAAAGAAGAAGAACACTTTAACATCAATCGAATATAAAAAATTTTCCATTTATTTAACTTTCAGGTAAAATGTATGTAAATTTAGTAAAAATTAAATTATTATCATTGTTCAGAATCAATAGAAAAGAGTTTGCTAAAAATATTATAATCTATTAGTATTAAAATCATCTTTTATAATTTTCATTAATTATATTATTTGAATTAGGAATTTATTACTTTTAGGTAAATAAAAAAGAAAAAAAATGACTAGCATCAGCAGCAAGACAATTGTAGATTATATATACCAGGGAGATATTGCATTCT
>JAJYOQ010000302.1 GCA_021796135.1 Bacteroidota bacterium | reverse complement strand
GGTACTCCCGGCTGGGGTTTATTAAAATTTGATGGGAAATCTTGGGAAAATCTTATCAATCAAATCCCGGGTCTGGCATCTCACGATACGATTAATTGTATTTATGTTGATAAAAATAATCATAAATGGGTTGGTACTGAATTCGGCGGCGTACTTGACGTTTTTAATAATAATATCCAGGCTTACGGATTTATGTCATCAGGATTGTCTGATTTTAGGGTTACTGCTATTACTTCGGATATTGAGGGTACTATGTACTTCGGCACTCAAGGCGGTCTTAACTATTCAAATATTGATGGGAGCGGGAATAGAACTTGGAAATCTTATAGTAATACCCTTTTATCAATTCCTTCAAATGAACATTGGATTACTGCACTTGCCTTTGATGCTAATCAAAATTTGTGGATCGGAACTAAATCTTCCGGTATAGTTAAATTTAATAATAGGGATGAATCCGGTACATTATATCAATTTACTAGTTCTAATTTAATTAACAATGTTATAACTTCAATTGTTACTTCCGGAGCCGATGTCTGGGCAGGACATGGACCTAGTTCTATTTTTGGAACCGGAATTTCTCACTTCAATGGAACGTCTTGGGAAAAAGTCTATCCAATTCCCCAAGACAGCTATGTCCAATGTATCTTTATCGATCGGCTAAATAATATGTGGATCGGTACTAATAAGGGTCTGGTAAAATACGGTCAAGGTTCAGATGTTCTGTTTGATTCCGGGTCAACAGGTCTAAATATGGACGACGTACGCGGTATCGCCGAAGATCAGGCAGGGAATATTTGGATCGCAACATATAGCGACGGTTTAATTGAATATAAGGGAAATAAATAAATTATAAGACCCTTTTATTTAAAATTGCGATTGCATATTTTTCACTAAATCAATTCATCTACAACTTTAAAATAGGTTAAATCATGAGAAGAATATTTCTGGTTGCCAATTTCTTTCTAATAATTTTTTCTGTTATTTCCCCGCTAAATTCATTTGCACAGCAAAAAATATTTTATAAAAATGTTAAAGAGGCGATTCTTTCTTCTTCAAAACTTTCCGGCAAATCAGGTCCTAATGATGTTAATTGGATCAATGGCGGTAATAGTTATTCCTATACTTCTAAAAATGATTCTACTAAAAGAGATGAAATTCGTTCTTATAGTCCGCTGACCGGCAAGGATGAATTAGTTTTTGATGCATCTAAGCTGATGTTTCCGGACTCTAATAAACCTTTTGCCTATAAGTCATTCCAATGGGCGCATGACTCCCGCCATTTAGTTTTCGAATCTAATTTTAGAAAAATATATCGCCGTTCCGGAATATCCGATTATTATATCTATTCCTTAGAAAATAAGGATTTAAAGCTTGCTGCTAAAAACGCTCGGACCGCAGAACTTTCTCCCGATGGATCTATGGTTGGTTATGAGCGGGATGGAAATATGTTTGCTTATAATTTCAATACAAAGAATGAAACAAAGCTTACAAATGATGCAGCTAAAAATATTTTTAATGGGCATTATGATTGGGTATATGAAGAGGAATTTGGTCAGGCGCAGGCTTGGAATTGGTCGCCTGATAGTAAGTATATTGCTTTTTGGCAGTTTGACGAAAGCTCTGTCCCCGAAATTAAAATTACTAATTATGAGGGTTTACATTCAGATTATGTTAATATCCCCATTCCGCAGGTCGGCGACCCTAATCCTAAAGTTAGAATAGGTATTATAAATGTAAAAACTAATTCAAAAATCTGGCTTGATCCGGGAGAAAAAGGCGATTTCTATATTCCTAGAATATATTGGACTAGTGAACCGAATACTTTGGCTATGATAATTTTAAATCGTGCTCAGAATGATTTGAAACTTTATTTTTTCAATGTTGAAACCGGTAAACGCAGGCTAGTGATGGAAGAAAAAAATAATACCTGGGTTGCAATTTTTAATTTTTATACCGATGTCAATGATATGATGTATTTCCCGGAAAACATCAATCAGTTTTTTTGGGTTTCTGACCGCAGCGGTTATTATCATATTTATCGTTATGACTATAACGGAAACCTTATCAATCAGGTTACCAAAGGTAAGTGGGATGTTATAAAGGTAACGGGTATCGATTCTAAGAATAAAAAAATATATTACCTTTCAGCCGAGGCATCACCTCTTGAGCAGCAGCTATATTCAATAAAATTTGATGGCACTGACAAAAACAAAATAACTACAGTCGAAGGATTTCATCAAATTAATATGTCTCCTAATACAAAATTCTTTATCGATTCTTATTCTAATCTCAGTTTACCGAAACAGGTTGACTTATGTAATAGTGATGGAAGCTTAATAAAAAAACTTGAAAATAATTCTTCAGTTGATGAGTATATAAGGACTCACGAGTATTCTCCTAAAGAATTGTTTAGCTTTATCACTTCTGATTCGGTTAAACTTGATTGCTCTATGATCAAACCAGCAAATTTTGATTCAACAAAAAAATATCCTGTGATTTTATCTATTTATGGCGGCCCGGAATCCCATTCTGTCTATAATTCATTTGAAACATACGGGTGGAATGAATATTTGGCGCAGCACGGATATATCATCGTGGATGTAAATAATAGAGGAAATGCAAATTATGGCAGCGCTTTTATGAAAATTGTTTATGATCAGCTCGGGAAATGGGAAAGTCATGATTTCGTAGAGACCGCTCATTATTTGTCAAAGCTTTCTTTTGTTGATTCTTCCAATATGGCAATTATGGGAACTAGTTATGGCGGATATTCAACTGTCTTTACTATGCTAACTCATCCCGGGGTTTTTAAATTGGGAATTGCAAACTCACCTGTGACCGATTGGCGTCTATATGATGATATCTATACTGAGAGATATATGAATTTGTTGGATTCAAACAAAGCAGGCTATATACAAAGTGATGCTATGACGCATGCCGCAAACCTCAAAGGGAAGCTATTACTTATTCACTCTACTATGGATGATAATGTCCATGTCCAAAATACTATGCAGCTCTTGACCGCATTGACAAATGCAGGCAAGGATGCCGAATTAAGAATTTATCCTCCGGGAGCTCATGGTGCTGCTTATAGCTTAGGTAGTTATACGCTTATGCTTGAAGTTTATGAACATTATCTAAACAGAAACCTTAAAGGTCAATGTAGTCAGCCAAATATTAATAGCAATTAATTTATTTCTGATTCGTCAATTACCGTTTGGTATTACTTCATCAGTCCGGTTATTGGGAATTTTTAAAATATAATCTTTGTTATTTCTGTTTGTTAAAGAAATGTCCCGAAGCCAGGGATTATAGTATTTTAATATTTTGTAATTGATATTATGTTCTATAGCAAAGTCCGCCCAATTAGAGATAGATGTGTCGACTGTTATATTTGTCGTATTTAGCGGAGGGTATAAATCTCCGGGACTTAAATAATATCCGTACTTTTTGGGGTTGCTATAAATAATCTTCATTGCTAGAATTCGTGCAACATATCGCATGGTTTCATCACTTAATATTAGATTGTAATAATCAGTCGATTTTTCCCGCTCTATCTGCTTTTTCATCCCGTTAAATCCCATATTGAAAGTAGCTGCCGCTAGTGTCCAATTATTAAATGTAATATGTGCATCAGTTAAATATTTGCAGGCGGCCTCAGTTGATTTCTCAACATTATACCTTTCGTCAATTTGATCATTTACTTCTAAATCATATTTTTTTGCTGCATCTGCTGTTAACTGCCAGAATCCGACTGCCCCGGCTGAGGAAGATACATTTGATAGATTGCTTTCTATTAAAGCAAGATACTTAAAATCGTCGGGAACATTATATTTTTTTAATATTGGTTCTATAACCGGAAACCATCTGTTGGCTCTTTTCATTCCTAATATGGTCGATGAAAACCAATAAGTGTTAACTATTAATTCGCGGTCATTTCTCTCTCTGACTTCAAAATCATTTAGCGGAACTTTCTCCCCAGCAAATGAAATTGATTTTGGTATTTCAGGAGTCGTGATTTTAAATGGTATAAAAGAATTATTATCTAAAATAGTTTTAGTGCTGTCCTGGACTTTGTTTATTCCAACTAAAAAAACAGCCGCAAAAACAATCCCTCCTCCTAAAAGGAAATAAAATAATTTCGACTTGGAAAGTTTTTTTATATAAGATTTTATCATAATTCATTTTTTGGTTTTAACTAATTTAAGAAAAAATATTTGAAAAATTGAAAGGAAATTAGAAATGAATTGTTATAGCAAATCCACTTCACGTCAAAAGTGAAGTGGATCGCTGTAAGTAGATTAACCTAAATAGGCTTTTAAGTTTTTGCTCTTTGAAGGGTGTCTTAAGCTTCTTATGGCTTTCTCTTTAATTTGCCGGACTCTCTCTCGAGTTAAATTAAAACGCTCGCCAATTTCTTCTAATGTTGCAGATCTTTCGCTGTTTATTCCGAAATAAAGTCTCAAAACGTTAGCTTCTCTTTCACTTAAGGTAGAAAGAACAGTCTCAACTTCACTTTTTAGAGATTCATGCATGAGTTTTACATCAGGAGCTGGCTGTTGTTCGTTAGGCAGTATATCTATTAAACTGTTTTTATCATCATCTCCGGAAAACGGAGCATCCATTGATACATGCCTTCCGTATAGCTGAAGAGTATCAGCTACTTCTTCGGCTTTCATATCTAACTCAGTAGCTAATTCCGCAGCGCTAGGCTTTCTTTCAAATTCTTGCTCTAACTTAGAATAAGCTTTCCCAAGTTTATTAAGAGTTCCAACACGGTTTAACGGAAGTCTAACCATTCTTGATTGCTCTGCGATGGCTTGCATTATAGATTGCCTGATCCACCATACAGCGTAAGAGATAAATTTAAAACCTCTCGTCTCATCAAATCGTTCAGCAGCTTTAATTAAACCTAAGTTTCCTTCATTAATTAAATCGCCCAAAGATAATCCTTGGTTTTGAAATTGTTTAGCAACGCTTACCACAAATCTTAAATTTGCTTTAGTCAAAGATTCTAGAGCGCGACGGTCACCTTTTTTAATCCTTTTAGCAAGCTCAATTTCCATATCTGGCGTAATTAAGTCAACTTTACCGATCTCAAGTAAATATTGATCAAGCGATTTGCTTTCCCGGTTTGTAAATTGCTTTGTTATTTTCAAATTTAGCTTACTCCTTTTTATTGAATAATTAAAATCCCATAAATTAAGAAAAAACAAGATACTAATATAAAGAAATCTATTATATTTTTGTAAGGCAAAAATTATATCCTGTATAATGAGAATTTTAGATCACATTTCAGCCTAAATCTCTTCCTATTTTGTTCATTAGACGTCTTTATATTAGTATCTTGT
>JAJYOQ010000021.1 GCA_021796135.1 Bacteroidota bacterium | reverse complement strand
AAAGTAAAAAATATCTTAACACAAAAAACAAAAACTTAAACGGCAATATCTATATTAACTGTTTTAGTTATCTTAATAATATACCGCTCACAGTTTTAGGCTCTTTTCCTCTTTTTTTTCTTTTATATGCTAATTCCATTGTTTCTTCCTTATTTACTCCAAATTCCCGGAGCTGCGAGTCGTTTTCCTTATTTTTTTTGCTTTTAACAAGTACTTACATAAGAATTGGCTGGGAGATATATACGAAAGTCAATGTGAAGCGGGGTCTACGATTATTTGATAGACCGTCATTACAAGCATTAGGTATTAAGAACATCATTATAAACCCAGCAGAAGTATCAACAAGCAACAATCTCGCCTGTTTAAGCTAATAATTTTATCGATAAGAAAGTAACAATCGCCGGTTCCGTAGATAAAGTTAATATAACAAAAACCGGAATCTATTTTCTTAATATAGGCTGTAAATATCCGCACAACACATTCACGGCAGTAATTTTTAGATCAGATACTAACATATTTGAAAACATTCAAAATTATTAAGGTAAGAAAGGTGAAATTTCACGAGACGTTAAATCCTACCAAGGTCGACCGGAAATTATGTTGATACACGGCAGAGACGCCCCTTAACATGATAATTAATTGCAACACAAGAATACAGAAATCTTTCCTCCCTTGTACTTTACACAAAATTAATGCTTTTTAGTAATGAAATGGAATATTTTTTATGAGACAGCACAAAGTTCCTTTTTTTTTCCCTATTCTTATTAACATTGATAAATTCCCTTGTTTAGTAGTAGGGGGGGGTAAAGTAGCATATCGAAAAGTATTATCACTTAAAGAATTTAAGGCAGATGTAACTCTTATCTCTCCAAAGTATTGTAAACCATTGGTTGAGCTAGCCAAAGAGGGTAAAATAAATATTATTAATAAATCGTATTCTAAGGAATATATCAAGGATTTCAAGATTGTCTTTAGTGCAACAAATAATCCAAAAATAAATAAAACTGTGCATAAAGATTGTCAAAGTGAAGGAATTTTATTGAATGTGGTTGATAATCTACCTTTGTGTGATTTTATTTTACCAGCAAATGTTAAGCGCGGAAGTTTAACCATTTCAATTTCTTCTCAGGGGAAAGCTCCTTTTTATTTAAAAGAGATAAAGAAAAAACTTATTCAGTTGTTCCCATTATATTATGCTGATATTATCGAGTTAGCAGACAATTTCAGAAAACAATTGTTGTCTAATCCCAAAATTAGATCGCCAAAATTAAAAGAAAAAGCATTTAAGAAATTTCTCGAGATCGATTGGGGGTATATTTTAACTGAAGAAAATAAAAAAAATTTGCATATGCACTTACAAAAAATCTTACAAGAGTTTAATTAGTTCCTAAATTGAAAGACTTTTATGTCATGGTGAGTAGGAGAAACTAAAGTAATCATATACATTGTCAAGAGGTTATCATGCACCCTTCGGGTACCCACAATGATAGTAAAAAAAGAGGCATTGTAGGAAGAATCGCTCAATTTAGGTAGTTATTATTTTTTAAAGGGTTAATTATGAAAGACATTATGATTTTATTAAAAAGGAAAATATGTTTTTCCTTTTTTATTATAATTATACTAATTGCATTTAGTGGTGCTTTGGGTTGGATTTTAACACAGCAATTTGAAGAGTGCAAAAAAGTAATGGAAACAGTTCATTCATTTAAAGAAGCGGAACTTCAACGTAGAAGTGAAGAAAAAAATTTTCTGCTTAGAGGATATTCACAACAAAGATTGCAGGCATGGCAGAATGCAAAAATGGAATTCGACCAAAGATTTGGTGAGTTAATTGGTTTGAAAGTATTAACCGAATCCGATATTAATGGAATTAAAACAAACAATACAGAAATGTCTGGTGTTTATAATAGATTTTTTGAGGATATCCAGTCCGCTAAACTAAGTGAAAATAAAATTGCTTATTATGATGCGCAATTTAAAATAAGCGGGCAAAGAACATCTGAGATAATCAAGAATATTTTAGCGCGAGAACATGAAGAACAGATCAAAAACTCTTCAAGAACAAATTTTTTGATAATAATTTTTTTAATTGTCTTTTCCATAGCAGCAACATTTCTTGCAATTAATGTTATTAAAAATTTGTGTTAAATAAATTATTGGTGAAATAGCATGAAATCCGTTATTGGAAAAGTATTTATTATAGGGGCGGGACCCGGCGACCCTGGTCTTATCACTGTAAAGGCTCTTGAAAAACTAAAACAGGCTGACGTTGTTGTTTATGACCGATTAATAAATAATGATCTTTTAGCATATTGTAAAAGAGAGTGCGAAAAAATTTTTGTGGGTAAAGAATCGGGTTATCATCCAATTGAACAGGAAAGCATAATCGATATTTTAATTTGCAAATCTAAACTTGGTTTTTCCGTAGTTAGATTAAAGGGAGGGAATCCATTTGTCTTCGGAAGAGGTTCTGAGGAAGCGAGTGCCTTAAAAGCAGCCGGAATAGACTATGAGATTATACCCGGAATTACTTCGGGACTTTCAGCACCTATTTACAGCGGTATTCCAATAACGCATAGAGGGTTAATTACACAATGCGTGCTTATTACAGCTCATGAATGCCCCGATAAACCAGAAACTCAAGTAGAATGGGAAAAGCTGGCAAAATTAAAAAATACAACTCTAATTATTTATATGGGAGCATCCAGAATTGAAAGGATTTGCAGTGAACTAATAAAACATGGGATGAGCCCTACAATGCCCACCGCTGTTATTGAGAACGGGACACTTTCGAAGCAAAGGACAATTACTTCAAGTCTTGATACAATTTGGGAAGAATATAAAAAACAAAATTTACATCCCCCGGTAATTATTATGGTTGGTCCTACTGTTTCATTGAGAGATGAAATTTCCTGGTTCGAACAAAAACCATTATTTAATAAACGAATTGTTCTAGTTGGAAACTTGGAAAATTCAAGTGAATTAAAAAATTCGCTTTATGATTTAGGCGGTGACTTATTATTTTTCCCTATTAAAACTCATGAGGAAGAAATATGGGAAACAATTTCATCATCTAAATTTCAAATCAACGAGAATAATTTTTTAGATATTAAAAATGAAACTATATATAATACACTAACAAAAAAAAATAATAGGTACGACTTAACTTTTGAAATATCTCAAGAGCCTAACTATGATGGGTTTGATTGTTCCAGCTTGCTTAAGTATGAACAAGAAGAAGAAATTATTAATAATATTAAAAAAAATAATGCTGATGTTTACATTTTCACCTCTTTCGAAGCAGTAAAAAACTTTTTCACTATTTTTGGGACAGAAACAGCGACAATATTATTGAGAAAAAGCATATCGTTGGCGTTAAATCAATCTGTCCAAAATGCTTTAATTAAAAAGGCTTCAATAAATGTTAATGTTTTACCTAATAAGACAGCTAAAGAAATTTCTAAATTAATATGTAATTTTTTTAATCTAAGTAAAGGATAAAAATGTTTAGTGTTTATTTACTTTTTACAAGAATTCATTTAATAAATAGCATGAAACATGAATCTGTTTAATATTTATTTACCTGTTGCCGGAATTCAGTTCAATGTTCTATTGCTAATTATAATCGGATTTTGTGTAGGTGTCTTGGGAGGATTTTTCGGCGTAGGAGGCGGTTGGATAGTTACGCCAGCTCTAAACATTTTTGGATTTCATATAGCTTTTGCTATAGGAACAGGCAATGCCAATATTTTTGGCCAAACAATAGGTGCAGTAAAAAAACATCATAAAATGGGTAACATAGACTGGAAATTAGGTTCCCTATCAATAATTACATCCGTCATTGGTTTGGAAATTGGTTCGGAATTAATAATTGATCTAGAAAAAATCGGAGATATAGGTCTGATAGTTAGGTGTACGTATATAATATTTCTAGTTGGTCTTGGCTCATATATGCTATATGATTATTTTGTACTTCATACCAGACAGCTGAAAATTCTTGAGGAAAAAATTGGTAATTCTGAAGAAAGCAAGCAAAAAATCGACCGAAGCAAAATGGCGGAAAAACTTTATCAACTAAATATCCCACCAATGATCTCTCTCCCTACATCGGGAATCGAAAGAGTATCCTTATGGGTAATTTTATTTATCTTCTTATGCACTGGATTTATATCAGGCTTTTTGGGCGTAGGCGGTGGATTTATAATTATTCCAGCATTGGTTTATTTAATAGGTCTACCTACAATAATTGCAATCGGCACAAGTTGTATGATCGTTCTCTTTAGCTCAGCATACGGATGTTTAACTTATGCAGTAAAGGGACGCGTTGAAGTTATTGCCGCTATCATTATGCTTATTGGTGCGTCCATTGGCGCTCAAATCGGTGCAACTGCGGTAAAGTATATAAAAGGCTACGGCATAAGGCTTCTCTTTGCCATTATGATAATCTTAGCAAGCTTTTCTGTCATTACGGAACAACTTTATAAAATGACCATGAAACAGTATTTCCAAACTCTTGCAGGAATTGTGTTAATGGGAACATCATCAACAATAGTTTTGATAATTTTATTCAGACTTTTAATAGAATCGAGAAAAGAAACAAATCCAAGGAAATTTAGATGCATTAAAAAGACATGAACATTTTTAGAAACTATCTCATTTTTTTGATAATCAAACACTGAAATGAAAATACGTTAAAATATGATAAACATTCATACGATATCCGGCGTATTTCTAAAATGCTTTAAAGATTCCATGAATTTCAAACTGATGCAGGAAAGATCAACGGTGCAGATTAAAGGTGAATCAGGACTATTTTTAAAGGACATATTTCCAATGCATGGCAATATTTACTTCAGCTGGATTGCATTTCCACTTCAAAGACTTTAGATGCTTATGTGCATTACTCGCCTTATACTTTCCTCAATTTTTCAGCAGGGTAAATCAAGATTACTTTCTCGCAAGGACATCTATCTTCATCGAACTGGAAATGATAGATCGTTCGCAGGTGGTGGAGGCATTAGCAGCATGAAGTGCGGAATTTATTAAAGATCAAAATGGGCGAGAATTGGCATACAGGTTGGGGTGGAAATATATCTCCGGTCGAGATGGAAACATAAAGAGAGATGGCTGGTATGGTCAATGAAGCTATTTTTTTATTTCATTAACTATTGGATCTAGCTTCAGGCAGAATACCTTTTGAGAACAGAAGAAACAATTCAAAAAAAAGGATAGTGCAGTTGAAGATCAATTGTAATTTGGATTTTGAAATAATATAAAATAACAAAAAAATTAAATTAACAAAATAAAGTAATAATATGGACATCTTTAATATCTATTTACTCGTTTCAGGAATTCAATTTAACGTTTTATTATTAATCTTAATAGGATTTTGTGTTGGCGTACTTGGAGGTTTTTTTGGCGTCGGTGGTGGATGGATTGTTACTCCGGCTTTAAACATTTTCGGATTTCCTATGCCTTTTGCCATTGGAACAGATCTCGCAAATATTTTCGGTCAATCCATTGGAGCAGTTAAAAAGCATCATAAAATGGGAAACGTTGATTGGAAACTTGGGTTTATTTCAATTATCACCTCCGTTATTGGTTTAGAAATCGGTTCCGAGACAATTATGACACTGGAAAAGGCTGGTGACGTCGGGACAATAGTAAGATGGTGTTATATACTGTTTTTATTTTCTGTCAGTTCTTATATGTTTTACGATTATTTCTTAAATCGTTTAAAACAATCGGAAAGCAAAGCACAAGACCAAAATAAAATTCCAGAAAAACTCCACAACATTAATCTGCCACCCATGATTTCTTTTCCTGCATCGGGAATTGAGAGTGTTTCAATATGGATTATTTTTTCAATTTTTTTGTTTACTGGTTTTCTTTCTGGTTTCATGGGAGTAGGCGGTGGGTTTATCATAATGCCAGCTTTAGTATATTTAATCGGCCTACCTACTGCAATAGCTGTTGGAACCAGCTTAATGACAGTCCTTTTTAGCGGAGCTTATGGCTGCTTTACTTATGCTCTTAAAGGACGAGTAGAGTTGATTGCTGCTTTTATTATATTGTTAGGTGCTTCAATAGGAGCACAAGTAGGAGCAACTGCGGTTAAATATATTAAAGGATATGGAATAAGGCTGCTATTTGCAATTATGATTGTATTTGCAGGTTTTTCGGTAGTTATCGAACAAATTTATAAAGTTTCAAAGGTTCCATTTTATCAATCATTCGCAGGAATTATTTTGATGGGAATAGCAGTAACTATGTCTTCCATAATTATTGTGAAACTTATACAGGGAGCAATAAAAGAGAAAAATTATTCTTAGATCAGAATAATTAATTTCTCTTATATAATTATTTAATGAGGTAAAAAAGAAAGATATTTTTGAATTTAATTATTTATTTTAAAATTTAATAAAGGTCAAATAACTAAAGGAACAAATCATGAAAATTAATAAATTGATGGTATTATTGGTGTTTGGTCTTTTGTTTACATATGGTTATAGTACTACAAATGAAGTCAATATAAAAAACAGTAAACAAGAAACTACATTAAATAATAAAATTAACACAGAAAATCTTTCGGGAATTAACTTGTGGGTTGCAAAATTATATAACAACGACAGGATTTTATATGCCATTATTGTAATTTTAGTTATGGCATCGTTGGGCTCCATTATGGCATTCGGTACGGATCTTGTATTAAAATTTTTCGGAATGAGTGTAACCAGGATTTCGCATAACGAATGAACCATATTCAATGAATCAATTTACTACAAAATCCAGAGGGCTATCATAAAATATATTTTGCTAATAATATAGTTGAATTAACATATTCTAGGAAGTAGCTTTAACATTTATAATTTAGATTATAGAACTTACATTTCCATTTTGATTTGAATATAATTTGAGACGTATAATAAATAAAAAATGAAATTATTTGAAAAACTAAAATACATAAGCCTCTCCTCCCGGGTTTCAATCTTATTGGGAATAATTATTCTTATAACCATGGGAGTGTTTACCATATTCAGCCTTTTTAAACAGGAAGATGCCTCAATTGATTCCATTTGTGATAACTCAAAGCAGCTTAGCTTGACAACGGAAAGGATCTTAAGGTTCAGCATGCTCAAGAACAGACGTGATGAACTTTCAATGGCTGTTAATAATATAGTCGGCAAAGAAGGGATAATAGCTGTCAGGATATTAAACCATAAAGGATTAATTAAATTTTCTTCACATCCATGGGAGATAAACAAACACATTTCCCAAACCAGTCCGGAGGGGACGGAAACCAGTCAACTGTGTGAAAGTTGCCATAAAAATAAGGATAATAAATTAGAATTCGACATTAAAAATTTCGATCGTTACCGGATAATTAAGGAAGATAATCTTATCTACAATTGTCAACCGATTTATAATGCCCCAAGCTGCTATACTGAAGCCTGCCATTCAACTTATGAAGATTCGGTAAACAAAGACATAAAATATTTAAAAACAAAATTGACAAACTTACAGGGACACGATTCTTCGCAAACAATTCTTGGATTTATTGAGATAGAAATCTCCACAAAAAGAGTTAATGCAAACCTTGAAAAGACTCGCACACAGCTTATTTTATTTACAATTATTTTTGCATTAATTGCATCAATAATTACATACTTTTCAATCAAGCACCTTATTGGCAAGCCCATCAAAAATTTAGTGGATGGAACAAAACGAGTTGCTGAAGGAAATTTTAAACATGAAATTCCTCCAGGTAAAGCAGAATTAAAATTACTGTCTGAATCATTTAATAAGATGCAAAAGCAATTATTGACTACACAAAATCAGTTAATTGAATCTGAAAAGCTTGCATCAATCGGCAAGCTCGCAGAGGAAATTGCAAATGAAATTAATAATCCTTTGACAGGAATAATAATTCATAGTGAAAGTTTAATTGAAGAATCAAATTTGGACGGGAGCAATAAAAATGATTATGAAATAATTCGGCATGAAGCTTTAAAAATTAGAGAGAGTATAAGAAATATTTTGACATTTGCAGGAGGAAATAAGCCAGATTTAAAGATTTCTGTTATTGACGATATAATTAATCATGCTATTACAGTTGTAAAAAAATTCTCAAATTTTCAAAATATTAAAATTATTTCTGAAATACCAAGAATGCTTCCAAATGCCTTCATAGATCCGGCACTATTAGAACAAGTCTTTTTAAACTTACTTTTAATCTCTTCTGAATTTATGCCTGCTGGAGGGATATTAAATATTGCGGCTTCATTTTTTGATGATAAAAATGAAATAGAAATCGTTTTTTCCGATACCGGCAAGGGAATTCCCGAAAATATTCTTCAAAAAATTTTTAACCCTGTAAATAGTTCAGATCTGGAGAATTTTGAAAAAACAGAACTAAGTTTAGCCGTTTGTAAAGAAATCATAGAAATGAACAAAGGTATATTAAGCATAACTTCGAACGAATCGGGTACATCGGTGACTATTATATTACGGGCATAATATTGATGAAACTACTAATAAAAATTCTTGCTATAGACAAAGAAGAAATAATTCTTAAGTCAATAAAGAGAGCTCTAAATAGTAATGATAAAGAAGACTATCTTATTACAACATGTGACACAGCTTTGGAAGGGTTAAAATTAATAAGGAGCGATGCTTTTGATCTGATTTTACTCGATATGTTTTTGCCAGGGATAAGCGGTAATGAGCTTTTAAGAAGAATTAGAAATACCTATCCAGAGATTCCTATAATTATTATGTCCGGATATTCACCCAAAGGAATCTACGAATACGAAAAAAGGATTTCTCTAAGCGATTCTTTAAACAGCGCTACGGGATATTTATTAAAGCCTTTTACAACCGAAGAAATTCGATCTAAAATTCACGGCGTATTAAAGTCTAGTTTAGATAGTTAATAAGAATTAATCAATTATGGCTATTATCTGCGATGAAATTATTTAAGAATATTTTAAAACACCGAAAAAGAGAAAATATTTCCTTTAAAGAAAAACTTAATCACTTTCAGCGTCTTTTATTTTCAAATGACGAAGCATTAAAACTAATGGGAGGATTAAGTGAGTTTCTTGGTTCAGGGAGACCCTTCTCGAAGGGACAAATTTATCAGATATTTTCTGAAATTATAAAAAACACTCAAGAAGTTACTGAACATCTTTCAATTATGTGCGAAGGCAAATACAAGACACTTTGTAACCTTGTAGACAAGATTAAAATGGAATGTGAAGAGGAGCTTGTTCCCGGCTCTTTTTGTCCAATTAGATGGAATTGCAATAAAGCGGATTGTATTGAATGTGAGGAGATTGACAAAGACAAAAGTCTGGCTTCTAATCGATCATATTCCTATATGGTTGATGAAATAACAATCGATTATACCAGAGAAGTAGGCGGAAAGATGAGCCGTTTATGCGAAATCCATAACAGACTTCTGATACCTATCCCAGATGGTTTTTGCCTTACTGCAAAATGCTTTGAAGATTTTTTATCACAAGGAGATTTATTTTCACAGATTGATAAAGCAATATCATCTATAGATTATAACGATAATGAACAAGTTCAACAAGCTAGCCAAGTAATACAAGCTCTAATCATTAGTACACCTATTCCCTCTCTTATTGAAAAAATAATTCTCGATAGCTATGAACACTTAGCTTCCAAACACGGTGATATATTAATATCCGTTAGATCAAGCGCTATAGGCGAAGATGACTTACATTTTTCCTTCGCTGGATTACATTATTCTGCATTGAATGTTAGTAAGGCTAACCTAATTGATGCTTGCTTTGAAGTATTGATTTCGAAATATTTACCTCAGTCACTTGTATATCGTTACTTAACAGGGCTACGGGATATGGATATGCCGATGAGTATTGGCTGCTTGCAAATGATTGATGCGGAAGTAAGTGGTGTATTATTTACAAAAGATCCAATGGGTAGCAGAGAAGGAATTATAATTCATGCGGTTTGGGGTCTAGGAACAAAAATAGTAGACGGAAGTGTTGCGCCACAAGAATTTATTGTAGAAAGAGTAACTAACAAAATAATTAAATATAAGACAGGAAATCAGAAGTATAGGACAATACTAAGGATAACAGACGGATTGCAGGATGAGATAATAACTGAAGATTTTTTGCACAAGTCATGCTTAACCGAAGATCAGATTAAAGTTATAACCGGGTATGCTTTAATAATAGAAAACTATTTCGGCACTCCTCAGGATATAGAATGGACAATTGATAAAAGCGGTAAGGTTTTCATTTTACAGTGCAGACCGTTGGCTATTTCAAAAACAATGGCTATTTGTACTGCAGGAGAAATTCCTAATGAAAAAATTGATTTAAATTATCAAGTTTTAATAGATAAAGGTAACTGTGCAAGTCCGGGAATAAGCACCGGAAAAGTTTTTTTGTTGAATAGTTATAAGGATTTTACTAATGTCCCTTTCGGAGGCATACTAGTCGTTAAAAAAACAGCACCCGAATTAACACAAGTTTTGCATAAAGCAGCTGGGTTAATCGCTGATATTGGAAATACAACTGGACACCTGGCAATAATTGCCCGGGAATTAGGAATCCCGGTTCTTGTAAACACTAATAATGCGACTGAAATTTTGGCTAACGAAACAGTGGTTACAATAGATGCAATGGAAAACAAAGTATATCGCGGAGCAGTTAAAGAATTGATGGAAAAATATTATGAAGGTTCCGCATTCGAAAATATTTTTGTTAAAAGCCCAATGCACCGTATTTGGCAAAATATTTCAAAGCAAATAATACCTTTGA
The DNA here is from genome assembly GCA_021796135.1 of Bacteroidota bacterium. The sequence continues at coordinate 10,150 of JAJYOQ010000021.1, read as the reverse complement.
ATTTAACAAATCCAGATTCCTCAGAATTTATTCCTGAAAGATGTAGAACATTGCATGATGTGACAAGATTTTCACACGAATATGCAATGAGAGAAATGTTTTCGCTTTATGAATCAGCTCGATATGAAGATAGTCATGCTTATCCTTTTAAGTTTTCAGTTCCTCTAGATATCTATATAATCGATCTTGGTAATGGTTTAAAAGATATGAAAGAAAAGAAGCAAGTAACACCGGATGATATTATCTCAAAACCATTTCTCTCTTTAATAAAAGGTATGACTGCACCCGGTATAAAGTGGGCTGGTCCATTGCCCATTGATTTAAAAGGCTTTGCTAATCTTTTAATGTCAAACGTTATTGATTCGAGTAGAAGTGACAGAGACTTGGGAAGTAGAAGCTATGCTATAATTTCTGATTGTTATATGAATTTCTTTTCAAGAATGGGGTACCATTTTTCAAGGCTTGACGCTTATGTAAGCGATGAAATTAATAACAATTATATAAACTTTAATTTTCGAGGTGGTGCTGCAGACCCAATTCGAAAAATAAGAAGAGCTAAGATTATTTCTAGAGTATTAGAGACTTTGGATTTCTCGGTTTCATTAAAAAATGATCATGTCTCAGGAACAATCAGAAAAATTCCTTCAATAAATGTTTTATCTTTACTAACTGAAATTGGAAGATTGATGGGAGCTGTAAGAAATGTAGATGTTACACTAACAAGTGACGAAAACATACTCCAATTTGTTGATGCTTTTCTTAAAGGGGATTCGTCACCAGCATCAAGGTTTGGTGACAGCAAAAATTAGTCTTGTTAAATATTTGAAGGAAGGAAAAGAACTATGGCAATTATAACAATATCAAGAGGTACATTTAGCGGAGGGCAGAAACTTGCAGAGTGCCTTGCTAAGAAATTAGGATACAAATCAATTAGCAGGGAAATCCTTGTTGATGCCGCAGAAAAATATGGCATCTCTGAGAAAATATTAATAAAGGCTATGAAATCAAAACCTGCAATCAAAGAACGTCTGTCTCTAAATATTGACAGGTTCCGTTATCTTTCTTTTATACAGGCTACCCTGTGTGAGCAGGCAAAAAATGATAACATAGTTTATTACGGACATGCAGGCCATTTGCTTCTAAAGGATGCTTGCAGTGTAATTAAAGTTAAAGTTATTACAACAATGGAACAACGGCTTGCATTTGCTATGGAGTGCAACAAATTCTCAAGGGAAGAAGCAGCCACCTATATTAAGAAAATGGATAGGTACAGGGGAAAATGGACAAAGTTTCTTTATAATATTGATTGGAATGATCCTTCAATGTACGATATAATAATTAACTTAGAATATATGACAATGCAAACAGCTTGTGAGATAGTATGCACCATGGCGAAATCTCCTGAATATGTTCTTACAAAAGAAAAGAAAGAAGCACTATCAGACCTTGCACTTGAAAGCAGTGTAAAAGCAAAGCTTGCAGCGGATAAGAATACAAAGTATTATATGCTTAAAATTTCGGCGAAAGGAGGTCATGTTAAAATTTATGGCAGAGTAAAAAACATCGACTACGCAAATAGAATAAAAGCAATTGTAAGTGAATTACCAGGTGTAAAAAGTGTAGATTGCAGTTGCGCAGATTATTATATAAATGACAATGTAATTGTACATTGATGCAAATGATATCCATTTTTATTCTGAAAGGAAATGTTCCTTAGCCATTTTTGTCCTTCCTTTTTTTGTCATTGAAAGAATTGCTGATGTAAAATTTAGTGCGGTAAAGGTTATCATTACTATTACAAAACCATGCATGAAACCATTCACTCTAGTCTGATATGGTATACTGTTTGTATTGATATGCTTGAATCCCCTTGAACCGAGATAAGCTGCAGTAAAAGATGTTATTATCAGACCTGAGAGGTCTATACCAAAGACTCTTCCTGAAGCTCTCATCATGTTTAAGATACCACCGGCGCTGCCAAGTCTTTCTTCCGGAACGCAACCCATTACAGCGCTGTTGTTAGGTGGAGTAAATAACCCCATTCCGAGTCCTAACGCAGCGAACTCTGCAATGAGCACACCGGCATGAGGATTCATGCCTGAGAAGATCAAACAGAAAGATGCAGCAGCCGATACGAACATACCTGTTGATGTCATAAGAGCAGGACCATACCTGTCTGAAAGTGTTCCGGCAATTGGCGCAATAAGCGACATAGTTATAGGTATCGGAGTAAGCATTGCACCCGCAGTAAATGCGGAGAACTTAGCTACGTTCTCTAAATAAAACGGCATCAAGAACAAAATACCGAACAGGACATAGTAAGAAAAAAAGCCTGTAATATTTCCTGTCGTAAAGTCATAGATTTTGTACAACTTGAAGTCCATCATCGGGTAATCGAATTTTAACTCAGCGGCAATGAATATGCCGAAGAAGATTATGAACAGCACCAGGTATGCCAATATTGTATCCGACTCCCAGCCCAATTTGCGGCCCTCATTAAGCGCCAGTACGAGAAACAATAAAGCAGCGGCAAATGTAATACTCCCTACGTAATCCATCTTTTCTCTAATCTTTATTTTTTTATCCTTTGGAAGTACGTATAAAGCCGCGAATGTTCCAATGATACCTATTGGCACATTTACATAAAAAATAGAACGCCACTGTGTCCCGAAAAGATTTAGCTTTATAAGAAGCCCCCCAAGGAAAGGACCAATTGCCATGGCAATCGCCTGTACGGCACCCTGAATGCCTATAGCTTTGCCAAGCTCGTTTTTAGGAAAAGATTGTGTTATTATTGCAACGGAATTTGCTTGAAGTAGACCACCCCCAATAGCTTGAGTAACCCGCGCAATTATCATAAATTCTATGTTAGGTGCTATGCCACACAAGGCGGAGCCTATTGTGAAAATTATGAACCCTAAATTGTACATCTTGGTTCTTCCGAACATATCAGCGAGTCTTCCGAAGAGGGGCAGAAAAATGGTAAGTGTCAGCATGTATGCCATCGCCACCCATTCATCGAGCGAAAGAGGAATGTCATAGTATCTCTTCAATGTAGGTAATGCTATATTTTCAATACTTACATCAAGAGCAGACATCGCTGCACCGATTAAAACAGTTATAAGAATGAACCACCGCCATTTGTTATGTGATGAAAAAAAGTGATGTGGTCCTGCGGTTAATGTGATAATTTTTTTCACAATTTAATTCACTATTAATTCATAAATGGTTATACCGATGTCTTCATTAATTGTCTTCTTTTCAACATACCATTTAAACCTTAATACTCTTTTTTATATTAAATTCTCTTCTATTCCAAAAAAAAATGTTCCTTAGCCATTTTGGCTCTCCCCTTTTTCGTCATAGTAAAAATAGCAGATAGGAGACTTACCACAGTGAAGGTTATAGTTACTACCACAAAACCATGCATAAAACCATCCTCACGAATCTGTTGAGGAATGTTAAGTGCATTGATATGCATATATCCTCTTGTACTAAGATAGGCTGCCGTTATAGAAGATATTATAAGTCCAGAAAGATCAATACCGAATACATTTCCGCTTGCTCTCATCATATTTAATATACCGCCGGCACTCCCCAGTCTTTCTTCGGGAACACTACACATGACAGAGCTATTGTTAGGCGGAGTAAATAGTCCCATTCCGAAACCCAAAGCCGCAAATTCCGTAATAAGAAAGCCAACATGAGGGCTTCTGCTACAGAAGATTAAACAGAATGATGCAATTGCACATATGAGCATTCCAAGCGAAGTCATAATTTTTGGGCCGTACCTATCTGAAAGAGTACCTGCTATTGGAGCAACGAGTGACATAGTTATAGGCATGGGAGTTAGAAGCGCACCTGCCGCGAAAGCAGAAAATTTAAGTATGTTTTCTAGATAAAATGGCATAATAAAAAGTACGCCAAACAAAACATAATATGAAAAAAAAGCTGTAATTATACCGGCTGAGAAATCATAGATTTTATATAATTTGAAGTCCATCATTGGACAATTAAATTTATGTTCGGTTACAATGAATACACAGAAAAGAATTACGAAAAGAAAAAGATAAGTAATAATAGTTTCAGACACCCATCCCAATTTTCGGCTTTCATTTAGAGCTAAAGTAAGAAACAATAAAGCCGCTGCAAATGAAATACAGCCCCCGTAATCCATCTTTTCTTTAACTTTTGGTTTTTTATCCTGTGGTAATATAAATAAAGCAGCGAATATTCCGATTATCCCTATAGGAACATTGATATAAAAAATAGAGCGCCACTGAGTACCGAACAAATTTAAATTTATCAATAAGCCACCGAGAAAAGGGCCAATTGCCATCGAAATAGCCTGTACTGAACCCTGAATACCTATAGCTTTACCGAGCTCGTTTTTGGGAAAAGATTGAGTTATGATTGCAACAGAATTAGCTTGAAGTAAACCAGCTCCGACAGCTTGAATAATACGTGAAATTATCATAAATACTATTGAAGGAGCCAAACCACAGAAAGCAGAGCCAACTGTAAAAATTATAAATCCCACTTTATACATCTTAGTTCTCCCGAACATATCGGCGAGCCTTCCGAAGAACGGCAGAAAAATGGTAAGAGTAAGCATATATGCCATTGCTATCCATTCATCCAGTGAAAGCGAAACGTCATAATATTTTTTTAAAGTTGGGAGTGCAATATTTGCAATGCTAACATCAAGCGCCGACATCGTAGCGCCGATTAAAACCGTTGCCAGTATAAACCATCGCCAATTCGCATTTGATGAAAAGAAGAGATGAGGTACCATAATCATTTAAATTCTTTTTCTTTGTCCTTAGTAGCAACTAAGAGATTTTATGATTACAGAAAGCATGCTTCTGTTTTGAATATAAAACGAATTGTATTTAAGAATTCATCTGACACGATTTTATCCTTGCTAATTTTTTCTCTAAGTAAAAAATAACGCAGGCTTTTAAGGTTATTAATACGCCGTTATATTAAAACAGCAGCTTGTTTTTTAGCATCATTCGCTTGATTCTGTAGTTCACTTGCTCTTTTTATCACTGCGGCTACATAAATAGCAACCGGACGGTATAGCAAGTGCCCCCATTTACCAAACGGCACTTCTACAAAAAGCATTGGCACAACTATCGCGAGATGAACCACATAAGTTATGTATGTAGGCATCGCTAAATCTCTAACTCTAAAAAGATGTAATAAAATACCACTAAGAGCTGCAAGAAGGAGCATTACTGGAAATAACCAATCGGAGAAATGACTGAACCGGTGCATTTCGGTTCGCTTCTTTAACCTATCAATAAGAATCCACACAGTTGTCACTAACAAAACCAGTGTAGAGTAGTAGCCCAAAAAGCTTGTCCAGTGCAGGCTACTGTCTTTAATCTGAAACCACGGTAGAAAGACAACAACGAGTGTAAACATAATACCATAGCCACTTACGAGGAGGAGATGACGAATCCAGTTCTTTATGGATTCGTTGCTATCGCAAACTTTCCAACTTTTCTGCGTTAACCCTTGAATGATTAGATATGGTATCTGAGTAATATATAAATAGAATGGAATTTTTTGCCCCTTAATTAAACCGGAGAACATTCGCGCAACGTTACTTAAAAGTAAAACACCCAGCAAACCTGCCATTATTCTGTCTCCCCAGTCTACCATACCAATAGGTGCAAACTTTTCAAGCATAACCGACTTCATTGCTGCCGGGTTTGAATGGCTTAACAAACCGAAACCGAAATTGTTAGGAATAGTAAAAGCAAATATTATAGCGGAAGCTAAAATTAAAAGAATACCTATTTCCCAAAATATAGAACTGTACATCAAACATGATATACCGGTCCAATCATACTGAGAAGTAAGGTACCTCCGCAAAGCCATCATTGTTTCACCAGGATTAGATTTCCTTGGACAATTTTTTGAACAGTCACCGCAATAAAAACAAAGCCATGGTGCCGGGTCTTCAAGTAGGCGATCTTTCAAGCCCCACTGAACCAGCAGCATTTGCTTACGCGGAAATCCATTTCCCTCAGTGGAAAGTTGGCATACGGAAGTACAAGTCGCACATTGAAGACATTTTTTAAAGTCTTCCCCACCATTCTGTTTAATATTTTTTATGAATTGTGTATCTGGTTTAACAATTTTTCTTTCGCTCATAAAGATAACCCGTTTCCAGAAGTTCTTATTTTTTTACATACACAGTTTTTTCACCAAAAAGGCAGTACTTCAACCATTTGAATCCAAATATTAACAGCTCTTTATCATCATATTTTATTTTATTGATGGTTTCTTCATCAAATTCAAATCGTTTTAAAAATGTACTTTCAAATACAAATTCTCTAAATTTATCAATATTATAGCAGACAGTATAGAACATCTCAAGCTTAGCTGGATCAAGTTGTTTTCCTTTACTAAAATAACAATGCAAGGAAATTTCTTTGAATAGTTCTCCCATTTCTGTGTATTCGTCAACCTTTTGGCCAGTCACCCATTCGTCAACAGTCCAATCCCTTTGTTCTTCGTAGCCTTTACAGACAGGTTCTTGAAGAATAAAATAAAATTCTCCTTCTCCATTTTTATCAATATCTTTTGGTGATGCTACACCTAACGGAAACATTCTACATGACCAGGGCCTATCCTCATAAACAGAGCAGCCATTTTCAGTAACGAAAGGGCATGATTTAGCTTCATCCCGCCCCATTTTTATCATCACTACAGGATGATTTTGCTTTTCATCGATTGGAAGCAATGTGAACTTATCTAAAAATTCCTGTGATGAAATTTTAAGATTATTTTTCAAACGAATAACATCATATGGCGTAAGGAAAATATTAACATCACTGCAACATTTATTAAAACAGCTAATATTATTATGGCAATTGAATTTGAACTTACTTTCTTTATTAAGCCTAGGAAATTCTGTTAATATAGCTTCTTTTAATTTTTCTATTTCATCCATTGAATACACCTTAAATTTTAGACTGCATTACTACAAGCTATAAGGCATGTGTACTTCTGATTATCTACAGACAGATACAGAAAATCAGTGCTGCAGTTCATTCAATTATAAAATTTTTCAAAGCATCTTTAGACCATACCGGTATAGGACCTGATTCCCCGTTGATAGGATTAAGTCTGTATCGGTAAGAAATATTTTGGCTGAATTTTTCTTTCATCCAATTCCATCCCCGAACGTAATACGAACACTCGTCATTGAAACAAACATATTGGAACTCACTACTCCAAGAAGTTTCCGGAGGACATAACCACTTCTTTAGCGTCTGGTTACAATGTGGACATGAATGAATTTTCTCTTGTTCCATAATAATATTTCATTTTATAATTCATCTATTTGACATTACAAAAATGTATATCAAATAAACGAATATTATATAAAAAAGTTCCGATGCTTCAATGCATTTTAACAAAAGGGGAATGGCTGTTACCATTCCCCGCAGAATATATAAGTTAATTCACTATCGAGATAATTGGTCTTGAAAAGACATTCCATTTATCGCTCTTCGGATCCCATTTCATATTGACAAATACCTTCCAATCTTTCTCATCCATCGAAGGTTTATCGGAACGATAGTAGTAACCCGGCCAGCGCGTTTCTTCTCTGAATAAAACAGCTCTTACATGAGCTTCAGCCTGCCACATCCTGTGAATATTTTCCCAACACCTCATTAATTCATGCAGGTCTTCAGCTGCCAATTTAGTCGAATCCTCTTTGAGAAATCCAAGAAGATCGAGTCCTTTTTCGAGTAGACTTTTACTTGTTTTAAACTGTGAAGATACACCACCAGCATATTCATCCATTATTTTCTGAAGTCTGAACATGAACATTTTCGGCTTAATATAATTTGGATTGACTTCTGGATCACTAGAGCTATTACTGAATTGATTATAAACATCCAGGGGTTTTAGAATATCATTCTTAAGTGCATCAATTTCAGATTGATTATAGTTTGGTGAATTCGGATTATCAACGATATAATCAATAGCGGCTTTAGCAGCAATACGACCTTCTGCATGAGAGCCGGAGGAAAATTTATGGCTTGAAGCTCCTGAAGCATCACCAGCGCAAAAGATACCTTTTATTGTTGCCATATTTGGATAGCCCCAGAAGTATTCAGCGGGAGCCAAATCTTTAGGACCGCTCACCCATGCACCAGATGCCCCGGAATGTGAGCCTATAAAGTAAGGTTCTGCAGCAGCAATTTCAGAAGATTTCTCTTCAGGCGAAGTGTTAGTACCTGCCCAAAGGATTGCCTGTGAAATAGTCATGTCAAGGAAGTCTTCCCATGCTTCTGCTTCTAATTCTTTTAATTTTTTCTTTGCAGCTTTTTCATCACCTGACTCAGATGCAATTTTATTAATAGCTTCTTCAGTTCTCATAGATATTGGCCCTTTACCAGCCATTACGTCAAGCATCATTAGCCAGTTACGTAAGTTAGCAGGAACAGGTTTTACTTTTCCATAGGGAACCCAGTTTTCGAGTTCACTTTTTCTTTCGGCCATATAATCGCCGCCTTCTCCGTTTGTAGCACGGCATTTGAATAATAAGAACCATGCGCCAACCGGACCGTAAGCATCCTTAAATCTAACAGGAATAAAGCGAACTTCTTGGCAGGTCATTTCAGCTCCTGCTTTAAGCGTAAAATATGCACTCGATCCTGCATTCCACGGCGGATACCATGCACGACCAAGACCTTCACCTGATGAACGCGGTTTAAACACATGAACCGCTCCACCCATCGCTACTAAAACAGCCTTTGATTTAAAGACATAAAATTTTTCTTCACGTACACTGAATCCAACAGCGCCCACGCAAACTTCACCGTCCATAATTGGCCCAACTATGAATATTCTCTCATAAATATTTTCGGCGCCAATTGCATTCTTTGCAGCTTCTGCAACAACTACCTTGTAGGATTCGCCGTTAATCATCAATTGCCATCTGCCTTCATGAACATAATTGTTATCGGCATCTTTCCAGATAGGCAATCCCCACTTTTCGAAAAGATGTACACTAGAATCAACATGCCGGGCAATGTTATATACTAAATCTTCACGCGTAATTCCCATTAAGTCGCTTCTAACATATTTAACATAATCTTCAACGGTATTTTTACCGTCTTTAATTCCAACATACTGGTTGATAGCTGAAAGCCCCATTGCAACAGCACCGCTTCTATCAACAGAAGCTTTATCAACCATAATAACTTTAAGTCCTTGTTTTTTTGCCCAATAAGCAGCTTCAACTGCTGCACCGCAAGCAGCCATACCACCGCCAATTATTAATAGATCGGTAGTTATTTCTTCAGTTTTGAAATTTGCCATAACTTTTTTATTCCTTTTAATTCTTAATTGTGACTATTTCTGGCAGACCCAAAGATTCAGGCTCGGTAAAAAGTACGGGGCTCTTAAGGTCATCATTATTTGTTGTCCATCCGCCATTCGGGACAGCTTTTCCTTCTTCAGTTGTGCGGATTGGAAATTTAAATCGTTTTAGAGTACCGTTGCGAAATTTTATTGTCCATAATATTGAATCTGTACTTCGCATTGGTGTAACAGTGGCACCAAGGGGAACAAAATCTGCATAACCGCGAACTTCAACTGCCTGGTTTGGACAAATCTTAACACAATTGTAACACTCCCAGCACATTTCAGGCTCACGGTTAAATGCTTTCATAGTGCCCGTATTCAACACCATCAAATCATTAGGGCAGATGTATTGGCATGCTGTTTTATCCAGCGCTTTACACCCGTCGCACTTATCTGGAATTACATAACTCGGCATTAGTATATCTCCTATATAGTTTTAATTAAATAAAAAATATGCACCTATCATCCTACTTAAAAAATGATTACTTTTTATTATCGGTTTTAAGGTCTCCGGTTGCAAACTGATGCATTTTAATTTCGACTTTTTCTTCCAACTTTGAATAATAGTCTCTTAGTATATCTAAAACTTCCGGCCTGCTGAATTCTGTCGGCACATCACTACCCTCAGAGAGGGCTTTTCTAAGAGCAGTACCGCTTAAGAATAACCGGTCTTCTTTTTTATGCGGGCAAGTTTTCATAGAAGCCATTCCGCCGCATTTAAAGCACCAGAATGTCCAGTCGATTGGAAGTTTTA
>JAJYOQ010000301.1 GCA_021796135.1 Bacteroidota bacterium | reverse complement strand
CGACCAGTTAAAGGTTACAAAATTATTTGGGCGTCTTCCTGCAAATACTAAATCGGTTAACTTTGACATATCCGACTACGAGTTTCTTTTTAAGGATAAGGAAACTATTAACTTGATAAAATCCGGAAATACTATTGGATGTTTTTACATAGAGTCTCCCGGAATGCGCTCACTGCTCAAAAGACTTGAGGTTGACAATTTTGAACTTCTAACAGCAGCAAGTTCGATAATACGCCCCGGCGTCGCTGAAAGCGGAATGATGCAGCAATTTATTTTGCGGCATAAAAATCCATCTTTGAGAAAATATCTTATTCCTCAGATGGAGGAAGTTCTTGGCGATACGTACGGAATAATGATATATCAAGAAGATGTTTTAAAAGTAGCTCATTTTATTGCCGGATTAACAATGGAAGAAGCCGATATACTGCGGCGTGCAATGAGCGGGAAAATGCGTTCACATAAGGCAATGGAAGCTTTGACAATTCGGTTCTTTGACTCATGCAGAGAAAAGCGACTTTCCGACTTTGCTGCTAGGGAACTTTGGAGGCAAATTGAATCATTCGCAGGTTATGCCTTTTGCAAAGCTCATAGTGCAAGTTTTGCCCTGCTTTCTTTCCAAGTTGCCTATCTTAAAGCCCATTATCCGGCAGAATTTATGGCTTCGGTTCTGTCCAACGGCGGAGGCTACTATTCAGCTGCCGTTTATATACAAGAGGCAAAACGCTTAAACATTGAGATAAAACTTCCGTGTATTAATGATAGCGAATGCCAATATTCCGGTAAAGATAAAGTTATACATATCGGGCTTACTGCAATAAAAAATATTTCTCATGATACATGCAAGGTTATCATCTCAGAAAGGAAACAAAATGGTAGATACACTTCCCTCTCCAACTTTATTTCCAGAGTTAAACCCGGATTTGAAGAAACTTCTATGCTCATTAGAATCGGCGCACTAGACTGTTTTGATGAAACACGTCCGTCTTTATTACGTATGCTCGATATTTATTCTCATCATCTTAGATATCTAAATCAGAATTTACCTTCTTTGTTTGCCGATGAATATTTCAAGCTTATCGAAGAAGTTAAAACCGATAAAGATTATACTCCCGAGGTAAAATGTATGATTGAATATGATTCTTTAGGTTACATGGTAACTAAACACCCTCTTGAATTTTATTCGGATCTGATAAATGTTCCCGGAATTATCAAAGCAGCAGAAATGTATAAGTTCGACGGTAAAAGAGTAAAAATGGCGGGCTGGTTTATGACCTCAAAAAGGATCCGTACTAAAAAGGGCGCTATTATGAAATTTCTTTCGCTTGAAGACTTAAGCGGAACTTTTGAAGCCGTGATTTTTCCGAATATATATTCAACCATTGCAGAAAAGACCTTATCAATGGGACCTTTTATTCTTGAAGGAAAAGTTGATGCCGTTAACGGCGGCAATCTAATCGTAGAAAAACTTGATATAATTATTAGCTCCGGACTAAAGTCTGCTCTTCAAAAAGACAGTTCCGATTATTATTACACGCCTGACGATGAAGGGTTTAGAGAGGACGATATTTGGATATCTAAACAAGAAGAATTCAGAGAGTCAATTGCGATCTAATGCGTACAATCTATTTGAGTATAATATAAATATTATGAACAACATGACCCATTTACACGTGCACTCAAATTATTCTCTTCTTCAAGGCGCTTCCTCTATTGAAGATTTGCTAGCAAAAGCAGCAAGCCAAAATATGTCCGCCCTTGCCCTTACGGACACTAACGGTATGTATGGGTTAATACCTTTTGCAAAAAAAGCTGCGGAGTTGGGTATTCAGCCAATTCTGGGAGCATTTATATCCGAACCTTCAGATGATACAATGTATGCTATTTTCCTTGCTAGAAATATTCAAGGTTATTCCGATTTATGCAATATTATTACTATGCGGAAGCTCAGGAAAGATTTCTCGCTTATGAAGCTTCTCAAAAATTATTTTAAAGATCTCTTTATCATTACTCCCTCTTTTAAGCTATTAGACAATATACCGCTTAATAAAAATATTTTTGCAGAGCTGATCATTACAAAAGATTATAAGTCAAGAAACAAACTGCTCTATGACTTTGCCTTATTAAAGAATATAGGATATATTCCGACCAATCCAGTATATTTTCTTAATAGCGATGATTTCATTCTTCATAAAACTCTTACTGCAATAAGAAAAATCAATTCGATAGATAATATTGATACGAAGGATTTAGCCGATGAAGATTTTTTTTTCAAAAGTCCCCATAAACTTTCCGACTTGTGGCGCAGAATTCCGGGCGCAATAGCAAACATAAATTACATAATAGAGAACTGTAAAGTAGATTTGCAGCTTGGCAAATATAAATTCCCCAATTACAAAACCTCCGGAGAAGAAGATTCAAAATCCTATCTATCGCAATTAGCCTATGAGGGTTTATCAAAAAGATATTCTAAAATCACGGCTCAAATTAGAGAACGTTTGAATTATGAGCTTGATACTATATACCAACTTGGCTTGACAGATTACTTCCTTGTGGTATGGGATATTGTCAGCGAAGCTAAACGGCGGGGTATGATGCTTATAGGCAGAGGATCTGCAGCCAACAGCATTGCATCCTACTGTCTTGGATTTACGGAAGTTGACCCTATTAGATATGACCTTTACTTTGAAAGATTTTTGAATAAAAGCCGGTCATCTCCACCCGATATTGATCTTGACTTTTCATGGAAAGAGCGTGATGATATTGTAAAATATGTCTTCAATAAATACGGTCACGACAAAGTTGCCATGATTTCAACTCACGTAACCTTTCGCGCCCGTTCTGCAATCAGAGAAGTAGCAAAAGTTTTTAACGTCCCCGAACATGAGATCTCCAGAATAAGTAAATTTATCCCCTGGACGGGCGCTCAAAATCTTCCTAATCTATCGGAACTTTATCCAGAGACAAGATCTTTAAAACTTGAATTTGAGCCATGGTCTCAAATTATTCCAATTGCCACAAGACTTGCAGATTTCCCGCGCCATATAAGCATTCATGCCGGAGGCATTGTTATTTCTCCGCAATTAATTACAAAATACACCGCTCTTGAATATGCTTCTAATAAAGGTATCGGTTTAATTATTACACAACCGGATATGCACGGGATTGAAGATATAGGGCTTGTAAAAATTGACTTGTTAAGCCAACGTTCTCTTGGTGTTTTAAGAGATACACTTGCTCAAATTGAAATAAATAATTCTGCTTAACTAATTTAGAAAGAATAAAAATGCCAAAATATTATATCGGTACAGCCGGCTGGTCATATCGGGATTGGATAGGGCCATTTTATCCCCAAAGACAGACTAACAATTTTGACTGGCTGCAATACTATTCCCATTATTTTAATTGTGTAGAAGTCAATTCAACTTATTATTCCTATATCTCGCCCAAAATTGCAGAAGGCTGGGTACGTAAAACCCAGGATACAAATGATTTTCTATTTACAATAAAACTTAATCAGGATTTTACTCATATAAGGAAATATGATAATAATAAGATTAAATCTGTCGAGTCGATACTTCAAATTCTGCAAAGAGAAAAAAGACTCGGAGGTATATTAATTCAATTTCCATATTCTTTTTCATATAATTCAACTTCAGCATTATATATTTCGCAACTTGCAGAAATTTTTAGTCCCTATCATATAGTCATTGAATTAAGGCACTCTTCGTGGAATAAAGAAGAAATTATAAAAAGCTTCAGAAAACTGAACCTAACATATTGTGCAATAGACCAGCCCCAGATAGGAAAATCTATTCCTTTTGAACCAATAATTACAAGTTACTCTGCATATATAAGACTTCACGGAAGAAACAAAGATGCATGGTTTAGCTCAATAAGTAATTATAGCAAAGAGCAGCCGGAATCAGAGAAGAATGAGAGATACAATTACCTATACTCGCATAGTGAGTTAATAGAAATAACACAAATAGTTAAGCAGCATATTCAAAGCATCAATGAAATATATATTATCACAAATAATCACCCAGGCGGGAATGCCGTTGCTAATGCATTTCAGTTAATCAACATACTTGAAGGAGAAAAAGTGGAAATGCCGGATTCTATAATTTCGAAATACCCGTTATTAAATAGGATAATGTTATGAGAACCATCTTCCACTTAGACATGGACGCCTTTTTCATTTCGGTAGAAAGGATACTTAACCCAAAACTTGAACTTAAGCCGGTTATAGTCGGAGGTGATCCGCATGGGAGAGGAGTGGTAGCTGCATGCTCTTATGAAGCGCGTAAATATGGGTTACACTCAGGAATGCCGATTAGAACAGCATTTAAGTTATGTCCAAAAGGGATATATCTTCATGGTCATTATGATGAATATAACCGATACTCGCATGCAGCAAAAATAATTTTATCGGAATATGCCCCGATATTAGAACAAGCATCTGTTGATGAATTTTATATTGATTTCACAGGATGTGAGCATCTATACGGAGAGTATCCTGCTTTGGCATTAAAACTTCAACAAGAGATGATCAATAAATTATTTCTGCCTTGTTCAATAGGTATTGGATCTAATAAAACGATTGCCAAGATAGCATCCGATTATAAAAAACCAAATGGTGTCACCTATGTTCCACCCGGTAAAGAGAAACAATTCCTTGCGCCCTTACCTATTCAAGCAATCCCGGGTGTTGGGAAAGTAATGCTCAAGAAGTTAAACGAGAAAGGGATATATATTATCAGCGATATTACCAATATGCCAAAAGACTTTTTTTCTACAGTATATGGGAAATCAGGTAATGAATTATGGGAAAAAGCTAACGGAAATGGTATTGAATATCTCTCTCCTTCCAGAGAGCAAAAGAGCATATCCCACGAGACTACATTTCTTGAAGATGTTAGTTCTACACATTATCTGGAAGAAACTTTGTTCGGGCTATCCGCTAAAATTGCTCAATCTTTAAAAGATATGAACTTGTATGCATCAAATATTGCACTAAAACTTCGCTATTCAGACTTTCAGACACTTATCAAATCAAAATCAATTCGTATGACAGATGACCCGATAATTATCTTTAATACTTCAGCAAGGTTATTAAAGATTTCTTATACCCGAAGGGTGCCAATAAGATTAATCGGGATTAAATTGACAAAGTTCATTATTGCTGCTGAGCAGCAATTTCTTTTTGACGATATTCAAATAAAACGGGGGAAAGCCCTGGATGCAATAAATCTCATTCGATTAAAATATGGTTATAAATCTATACGATTCGGAATTTTGAAAGCATAAATAATGTAATATTCAATTTGTATTTGCCTAAAAAAATTAAAGACAAGAACTTAGTCGGAT
>JAJYOQ010000300.1 GCA_021796135.1 Bacteroidota bacterium | reverse complement strand
AATATTTTAAATTGTTTGGCGAAGCAGGTTAAAAAGAGGTGAAACTATAGCAGCTAATTATTTTGGGAAAGGTCTGAAAAAGTGTGACTGCCCTATCAAGCGAAATTAACAGGGCCTATGATTTTCTTTTCGGACTTAAGAACGTATAGAATTAACCACAGAACTGAAACCGAGAAAAAGATTGCCCATGAGATATCAATATAGTCGATCAAAACAAGAAGATGGATAAAATTTTCATTCACGCCCAGCAAAAGAATTAAGATAAAAATACCAAATAACGCAATACCATCAAATATAACAAGGCGCAAGAGAAATTTTGATCTGAATTCAAATTTTGAGAATTCAATAGATGGATTAATGACGCCAATTAGATTGTCATTCAAATTCGAAAGATCGAACAGTGATATTGTGGCTAACTGTAAAAAATCGAGGCTTCCCGTCTTGTTTTTAATTCCAGAATACATCTTTTCCAACTCTGCTTTAGTTTCGCTTTGCGCGAAAAATTTAATAATCTCTCTGGAAAGTTCCAAAAGGCGTATCTTCCTTATTTCCTCAATTCTTGATGAAACAGAGATCAAGTGCAATTTCAGTTCCCTATTCAACAGGAATGCTATTATCGTGGTGCAGGAAACAACTATTGCAATTATAACAACCTGAAATTCTAGGTTTAAAGGCAATATCGCACCTACCCGCTTAGCAACTCCACAGCACGCAGAAAGGATCTTCCCTTTTCTGTTAAAGTGAAAGATTTTTTATTTTTTTCATGCTCGAGAATTGCAATAAGTTGCCTTGAGATAAGTTGATCTATTATCTTATTTGCAGAGTTGTAATTCAAATTGCATTTGTATATTATACTGGTTATCCCAGTGCAATCAGAACTGTCAATAAAAGCAAGGATTTCCCTAATTATGTCTGATCTGTCCCTCTTGTGGAACTTATCTTCCTGTGAAGATAATTTGTCACCGCTGTGCTCATCAGCGGCAAATCTTCTGACCTCGCCCGAAACCGTCTGGAAAATTACCTCATTAAGAAGTAAAATCGATAAAGATTTCGACATTACCTTTTCCCTGTAACCAAACTTTTTGGATAATACACAGGCCTGATTAGCCCCACATACATCCTTTGTGATTGCAGCTGTTGCGATCATTTTTGGAATGGTAGTTGGGCTGGTCGCTTTAAGTATAATAATACTTTTGTTGCCTCTTTTTGCCTTGAACCAGATATGGGAAGAATAAATCGGTAATTCCCTGTTCGTCATTTCACCATCAATATCCACGGTCCAATAGAACTCACTAAGGGTAAGTACACCATTTGAAAAGAACGGTCCCTCCTCTTCCAGGCCCCAAATCTTAGGCAAGTTTTCATTTCCCCTTAAAGTAATTATATTTTCTTAATATTAATACTTTGACTATTATGATTTTCAAACGATATCAGAACTAAAAATTCTGAACTGAAAATTCATAATAATAATATACCAGTTCCGAAAATTGAAATACAATATGTTTCTCCACAAATTTGTATGGTTTGATGAATGGGTTGTTGCATTAAATAACCTCAATCATGCCATATTTGCGATCACCTTTACTAAATTTTTAAAGTCTGAGCTAAAAACTTATAAAATAAAACCGTAAAATGGCAAGAAAGCCTTATGAAGATTATATTCAGATCCACCAGAAAGTCCTATCCCCTCCAATAATATAAGGTTCATTTAGGTTTATATAATGACACTATCAGATTTGACTTTACAGGCCATATTTTAAATTAAAAGAGGATGAGACCAGTTTATCAAAGAAATATTAATTTTTTAAACCGAAATGGCCGGGCGGGAATGAATATGTTATACATTAATATTTCTCTTCATTATAAAATTCATCATTGATTATGTTTTTAAGCGAATAAAAATGACCTATTAGAATTTAAAATAGCTATCTGTTCGTTCGCAGGGGTTGCTATGAATACAGATTAATTGCTTTTTTTTAGTATAAGGTGTTATTTTTGGTTGTCTTTAGATTTATTGAGTGCAAACCATAGCCTTGGATATTTACACACTCGTTCGATAATGCTGCCACAAAGAGTGCTTCGCAAATAAAATGTTGAATCAATGTAAATTTCTTACAGATTTAAATCTCCATCAGTTGATCATTCTAATATAACCCTTATCGCAGGTTCTATTTAATCGGTGAAAGGCTTTTCCCAATTGAAGGTTTTTTGCCAATAAGTATAAAAATAAAAAGCAAGATATTTTAAATTACAGTGAACATTAACTAATCCACTTGAGGGAAGTAAAAAAATGGTAGTGTTAAATTTAAGGTCTCTATTGCAGTTTTTGCCCCAATTTTTAATTTCTGCGATAGTTTCTGTTTATTTCCTCTTCTGGGTTAAACAAAGGGGCGATAAAATTTTGCCCTCATGGACTTTTATCATAAAGAGTCAACCGGACCATGTGGTACAAATTTACAACAACGAAATCAGTTTTACTCCCCTTCATTCAGATAAATTTAAAGAGGATCCGCTGCTGTTTTCTATAGGCACTGCAATCGATAGTATTATTCTCTGGATTTTATTGATTTTATCGCTTTCAACATCCGGCGAGATAGCCGTTTTTCTTCCTAATTTGCCATTTATATTGAGATTGATAATCTATCCAGTTATAGGTTACTTGACGCTTACTTCAATATATATATTATCTATGCACAAGATAGGAACCAGGAAGCTGAATATCTTTCTTTCAGCTGTTATTGTTTGTTTTCTTATAATCATATTCTTTATTTTACCGTCGATGACCTGGATTTTTCAAATAAACCTTTTGTTGAGGATACTCTTCATCTATTTTGCACTGCTTACAGCTGTTATCATAATATACTTACTCCAATTTTTACAAAATTCGGCTCTCAAAAATAAAATCATGTTATTCAGCAGCGCCTTGGTTTATATTTTAATAGTATCCATGGTATTGCTCAAACTGATTAGCCATGTCCATTGAATAATACTTTGATTTAACATTGAAATAAACACTTAAAAATATCGAGGACAAGATTAAGTATAAAGACTTCCAAAAGGGTTATATTAGGCATTAAGGTGAAGTTAATAGATGAAAGAGGTGGCAATAGCTGGAGGAACCGGCTTTATAGGATCGAGGCTTGCAAACAGCCTAAAAAATTCTAACTACAATGTCAAATTAATACCCTCAAAAATACTTAGAATGAAAGGGGTTGGTGCAAGAACATTTGGGATTGACTTTAAAGATCACGATTATAAGTTGGTATCGGAGTTTATTGATGGATCTTATGCTCTAATCAACCTTGCCGGTGAACCTCTGTGCGAAACATGGAAGTCCGATACCAGATCGAGAATATATAGCAGTAGAGTTGATTTGACGCATTTACTGGTCAACGCAATTAGTTATTGTCATGAAAGACCGGAACTTTTTATCAATACCTCATCCACAGAATACTATGGAAACAAGGGAGATAAAATAATCAAGGAATCCTCCACCCCGGGAGCGACTTTTCTTTCAAGAGTATTCAGTGAAATGGAGAAACAATCCTTTATTCCAAATATCAACAATTTAAACGTAATCCTGGTCAGACCCGGATCAGTGATCGGTTCACCTTCTTGGATTTTCAGGTTAATCTGCCAGCTAGTGAAAAAAGGCATAAAGCCCATATATGGCTCAAGCAGGAGATGGTTTAGCTGGATAAGCATTGATGACTTGATAAATGCTTACAAATTCATTCTGGAAAATAGTTTCGAGAATAAAATTATCAATCTTGTCTCAGAAAAACCAATAGACAAGGGATCGCTTTTTCAGTTCCTTTCACTTCTCCTTGATTCGCCGCTGTTTCAAGAGGTCACTAAACGATACGGTGCCCTGTTTAGGGACGAGAGAGACAGAATTGCCATGTTTTCCAGTCAAAGGATCAAATCTTCATTGCTAACAAAATACGGTTTTAAAACTGCAAAGAATGATTTATTCAAGGAAATTACATCTTCTATAAAATTAATCAACCAATACTAGAAAATAATTGCGTAAAACAATTCAGCCAGACCAGATAATGATTTATGAGTTCATTATCCGGTCGATCATCTCTCCTTAATCAACCAAATTGATATCCCAACCATAAAATGGATAAGCAAAAAATATTGAGAAATCATCTATTTTTCTTTTTTCCTTTATGCGACCTGATATTTTCATAGACTCTCTTATAAGGAAAGAGAATTGCTGCAAAAATAACGACAAGGGATACAAATAAGAAATCATAAGAATCTTTTGCAACTTCATTGTACTGTGGCCACTGATTGTATAAACGCAGTATATTGAGCTTTATGAGGCCAAACCAGGGAATGTCCCAGAATGCGACCCCGATTATATTCTTAGAAGATATAGGAGAATTGGTTATGCCAACGTTTTGATCAGCTGCAATATAGGCAGACAGGGAACTGTTGTATTCATTAGAGTGGGCAAGGTTAAAGTCACCCATGGTTATGAAACCGCTGACATTTACAAATGAACCTATAAAAACAACCAGGTTTCTGTGACTGTACCCAACATCATCTATCAGGACATAATTCCTGGTTACGGTCATCCAGGACTGGTTTGTATATCCCTGAATGACAGGCAAGGAATTATTCCAGGAGAGGTAAAAAATGGCACGATGTATGATGGTAAGGCCGGATGAACTTTTGTAAAGAATAACGTTTCCATATTCTCCGTAAGTTTGATAACCAGTATTTCTCCCAACCACATATGTAATTATATTATCCGGAACGCTGGTTATCTTCTTTACGAAGACAATGTCTCCGACATTAATCGTTCCCGGGGTCCAGTAATCTGAGTGTGTCATGCTTTCAGAAGCAACAACGCTTATCGGAGGAATTTCTTCTGTGTATGCCAGTATTAAACCAATGAAAAGCAGCACCGCCAAAATAACTGCTACCTTTATCAGATTACGTCTCTTCATTGCATAAGTCAGATAATTTTGTATCTTTAATATTTCTAATATACTTAACCGGTTTAATTTTGTCTATCCTTTTAAAATGCTTTTATCCTGAAAAGCAACTCATTTTCCAGGTTTCTCAACCGGCGCGTTTCTTTCAGAGATTGAATTCTTCAATGTTTCCAGGCTCTTTAGAAGGTTCTCCGCAGAGGAATCATCTATTCCGGAAAGACACTGTTCGATAAAATCAAGATGAAGTTTTCTTGCCTCCTTAAATCTCTTGATACCGGAATCAGTAATGACAAGATCTATCTTCCTTCGATCCTCCCTGCTTCTTCTCCTGACAACAAGCCCTTGCTCCTCAAGATTATCGATTATCCCTGTAATCCAGCCCTGTGTGACATTTGTAAGTGCTGCCATCCTTACCATGGT
>JAJYOQ010000299.1 GCA_021796135.1 Bacteroidota bacterium | reverse complement strand
CGAAGCGGAATGATTACGCCAAACAATAGTTCAATCACAAACATCACGCTTTGAAGATTAAACGAAGTTAGGTAAACAAAAGTTTCTCTGATGAACATATCGCCAAGCTTGAATGCTAAATAGACGCCAAGAATAGGTGCTACCATTGTGCCCAGACGGGAGAGGACTTTCATCTCGGGCTTAAGTCCGAATGATCTTGCTGCAATCAAAGATTCAAATATTACCATAGGGAAGCCGACTGATATTGCCGATAATAAAAATAACAGCGGGAGAATTGGAGTTTGCCAAAGCGGGTGCATTTTAGGTCCTGCTATTATCATTAAGGTTCCAAGCGATGATTGATGAAGCGTTGATAAAACGACACCGGCAATTATAAATACGAACATCGTTTTTGATAGTCCCCGGTTTAAGAGAATTAATATTTTTTCAATTGGTGCGTTAAGGAGCTTGAAAATCCCTTTAAGATTCATGTGTCCGATAAATCTTTCGCAGATTGTAGGAAGAAATTCAATGTAAAGAACAGTTACGTAAATCATAACACAAATACCGACTTCAAAGAGAGCGGAGCTTCCGTTCCACATTATTAACGGATGCCAGATGTAATACCAGCGCCCTATGTCAATAAAAACGCCAATTGCGACAAATGTATAGCCAAGCATAGCCGTCAGAAGAGCGGGACGAACAACATCGTGGTAATATTCCCTGTGCATAACATGACCGAGAGCGGCAGTGGTAAATCCACCGGCAGCAAGAGCGACACCGGCAGCTACATCAATACCAATCCAAATTCCCCAGGGGTATTGATTATTAAGATTTGTGACTGCTCCTATGCCGAATAAAAATCTTCCGGCAAGCCAAAACAATCCGTTTAGAGCAAGTATAATTAAAATGACCACGCCGGGTGTAAAATATTTTTTGTTAATCGGTGCTGGTTTTGTATATAATTCCATTTTAATCCCTATTCTTCAGATTCATTTTTTCTTTTTGTAATCCACATTAAGCCGCCGAGCAGAGCATATAAAGAAACCGGCGGAACAAAGTATGCAAATATTCCATGCTGTATAGATTCGGATACACCCGGAGCAGGTTTGTCGCCAAGTTTTGGGAATTGGAGTTTAGAGAAATCTTGATTTGCGAGGTAGAGCCAGGAGGTTCCTCCTACTTCATACTCACCGAAAATATGGTTTACATATTTCTCAGGATTCCTTCTTATTCGTTCACGTGCAATTTTTACCAGGTCATTTCTATTACCATATGTCAAAGCTTCGACCGGGCAGATTTCTACGCACGCAGGAAGCTTACCTACTTTTGTTCTTTCAAAGCAGAAATCACATTTTTTAATTTGAGGATTTAGGGCTTTATCGAATTGGAATGCCGGAACCTGGAAAGGACACGCTACCATGCAATAGCGGCAGCCGATGCATTTGTTTGTATCCCAGATAACCGAACCGTTTGCGTGTTTGGAAAAGGCGCCTACTATGCAAGCCGAAACACAAGCCGGATGATCACAGTGCATGCATTGCACCTTTACATCTGTCGGAATTTCGGAATTTTGGGGGTTAGGATACTCATTTACCACAGTTAAAGCGGATTCATCCGGTCTTCTCATTTCTTTGAAAACCGACCTATCGCTGTATTTATCAAGTGATTGAGTAGGCATGTCATGAGCTGTTTTGCAAGCCCACTCGCAATTCCGGCAACCTATGCAGACAGTTGTGTCCACAAGAACACCCATCCGGTCTTCGGAAAGTATGTCTTTTGGTGCTGCTTTTGCTGATGTGATAGATAAACCACTTAATGCAGTCCCTGCAATAGCGGTTGTTTTTAAGAAATCCCGTCTATTTTGTTTTCCCATACAACATCCGTTACAAGTTTAATGTTAGGTTATTGTTTATAGTAACACTTGCTTATGTAGATAGTTAATTATATAAAACTATGCCAAAGTATCGCATTTTGGAGTAAATAGTAATTTATAGCTAAATGAATTGAATATGTGAAGTTAAGAGGAAAAGAATGGGGCTACTGTTGAAAAATGCAAATTTACTTCTCGTAACTGAAAAATATTTAAATGACAAGTTGTAGTAAATGAGAAATTACTCTATTATTAAATCTATTTTCTCAACGGGACTAAATTCTAACTGATTTAAGAAATGCGAAGAGTGCGGGTTTATAAAGTTTGTCACAGTTAGGGGGTAGGGAGAAGGATAATTGTAGAGGAAGTTTATGTCTTGATATAAGGAAGCAGTGTGCATTCACAGTGCATTCAGAAATTTATATTGGCTTGATTTCCGTTTTGAGGTTGTTTAAGTAGGATTAATTCTTATTACTTTAAAAATATTATAAATTAAAGAAAAAGCATTAAAGCTTGCTTATAGCAAAGGTATTAGATTAAAGGAATAAAAGCAAGAAGGGAACGAGGCGTGATATTAAAAGTTTTTATAATTTTATTGCACATTGAAAAGAAATTATTTAAGTTGGTTTAAGAATTTATTGGGATAATATATTTGGCTGGCAATATGCATTTCCCGCGGATAAGTTTATCAAAGAAAAAGAAAACGGATTAATTTTTTGGATACCATATTCACGAAAGCACGATACAAAGAGCAGTAAAAGAAGCAATTAATAAAGCAGGTGTTATTAAAGCCGGCAGCCCTCATACTTTCAGACACTCTTTTGCTACGCATCTTCTTGAAAATGGTTATGACATAAGAACAATACAAGAGTTGTTGGGTCATAGTTCTGTAAAGACCACGATGATTTACACTCACGTTTTGAACAAGGGTCCTGGAGTAAAGAGTTATACGTTTTAAGTAAACTGGAGGAATTATGAACTCTATAAAGTACTTCTTAATCTTTGTGTTGATAATATTCCTTTTGGGATGTGCATCAACAAGTATGACATCATTTAAAGACCCCGATTATCAGAATACAGAATTTAAAAGAATTCTTGTTGTTGCAAATACAAATGATTTGGAAGATAGACAAAAATTAGAATCTAAAATGGTTGAAGCATTTTCTGAAATTGGAGTATACGCTTTAGAAAGCTATAAATTATTTCCACCTACTCGTGAATTGACAAATGAAGAGAAAGTTGACCTCTTATTAAAAAATAATATTGATTCTTTTATTTCAATTTCTGTTGGAGAAAGTGGAGTTAGCAACGTTTATATACCACAAACAAGCTCAACAACAAAAACCGAAGGTGATGTCAATGTTTATGGTAATACAGCTCGTTATAAAGAAAAATCTACCACAACTTATCAAGGTGGTTACACCGTATACAAACCTTGGGCTGAATTTGAAACTAAGTTTTATGATGTTTCTAATGGTCGAATGGCTTGGATAGCAAGTTCATATACTGGTGGAAATGCTTATGCGAATAGAAATACAGTTATAAATTCATATTGTGGAAAGACGGTTGATAAATTACTTGAAGATAAATTGATTATCGAAAACAAATTAAAATAAAATTAATTGCTTATTCGGAGGTTAAATGACAAAGGAAGAATTCGATACATTAAATGATTTTATATTGGCGAATATAAAAATAGAAAATCCATTTATTATTACTACATCACGGTTATTTAAAGTGATTAATTGCGATATTCAATTCACAAGTGGACATAAGAAATTATATAATGATTTTGTTAAGTATTGCGAGGAATTTCCCACAGCATATAATGTGAACTCTCATTTATACCCAGAAGGATCGGATAAGCAATTTGATATAGAATTTCGGCAATTGTAAAAACGTATAACCTGCCGCTCAACGCCGACCGCCTCTTCGATGCGACAGTATTGAGTTTTACAAGGTTGGTAAGTTTAACAAGTTTTTTGTTCAAGGTAGTAGTACTAAAAAAGTTTTTTAATAATTATTGGCGTGTTCGTTTTAATCTAACTGTTTGTTCGAGGCGGCGGGTTAGCGGCAAGAGCGTTATACCACTTCGAGAATGTAATATGAAGATAAATAGTAAACAAATAATAGCCCTGTTATTTTATTCTCCTTATTTTATTGCAATATTTAAAAATATTGATGAAATAGATAGCAATCTTAGTCTATTTGCAGTTCTTATGAATTTACTTTTTTTATATTTTATTTTTCGTTCTATATGGTTGTTGGGAACTCCATTAGACAATAAAATTTTCTTCAAGGGAAAAACATCTGAAATAATTTCAAAAGGTATTTGCCCATTATGCAATAGGAATGAAATGTCTTTAAATAGCTAAAAATCGGGTATCGTAAAAGATATTGGGCTTTTGCTTATAAAGTCATTTATTTTAGTTATTCTACCACTTGTTCTGAATTATTTACCCGTATTCATATTTGTGATTCTTGTGTAAGCCAGTATAAAAAGAACAGCAAATCAAAATTATTTTCAATTTTTGCAAGAAATCCTAGTAAAAAAATATTAAAGTTAAAATATGGATATAAGATAGGAATTCAATATCCTTTTGAGACTTGGAATATTACCACACAATAAGGAATATACTATAAGATAAATTATGAATCAAATTGAAAATATAGACCAACTATTGGAAATGGTTGGTAGCAGTATTGATGATGTTAGCTCATGTGAAGAAGATATTGCAAA
Organism: Bacteroidota bacterium; assembly: GCA_021796135.1. The sequence continues at coordinate 777 of JAJYOQ010000299.1, read as the reverse complement.
GTTAGATGATTGTTTTTCTCTTAGCTATCCTGACTATTTGAGACCTGATATTACCGCCAACGATAAAAAAATGCTTGAAGAAATAAAAGAAGGAATAAGAGCTTTTAGAAAACGTACATATATAAAAACAGCATTCTCTTATATTGAAGGCATTTTGTTTGCAATGAAAAGAATTCTTTTGGAACATTCTGATAAACTAACCCCAAAAGAAACAATAAAGCTTCAAGAATATAAAATAGTTGGGCCAAATGCAGAAAATTTACATGAAGAACCGATATTTGTACGATTCGAAGATAATATTAAATTCACATTTAAAAAATATGGTGAATTAAGAGCAAACAATTATCAAATAAATTTTAATTATAAAGAGTGGGAAATATTTATTGAATGTATAAAAATTCGTAATAGAATAACCCATCCAAAACATAGTAATGACTTAAACGTAAACGATGATGAGTTTAATAAGTGTAGAGATTCATATAATTGGTTTTTTCATATTCTAAATGATTTGCAGACACATGAAATTTATTAACGTGGTATAACCAGCTTTTCTACCCGACCGCCCCGATTGACATCGGGGTAGACTGTTTTCATTGCGGCGGTATTAGTATTTTCGGGTTTAATAAAAAGTTAGGCCTTGTTGTTTTGCTTTGTTCTGTTAAACAAAATTATTTAAAATTATTGGCGGTAGTTTTTCAGTTCGGCATCGTTGTTCGGGGCGGACGGGTGAAAAGACAACGCCGTTAGGTTGCTACACAATACAAAGGAATTTATGTT
>JAJYOQ010000298.1 GCA_021796135.1 Bacteroidota bacterium | reverse complement strand
ACCCGATCAATGACTTTTAATTCACCGGAAGTGTTAATTTTATCACTATTGCTTTTAGTTGAAGATATATTTTTACTCATTCTAATACCTCAATAGCTTTCATTTTTTAACCTTTTTATATGATTTTAAGTAGTTATCAAATTAAATCTTTATATCGGATAACTGTTATTAATGTCTATTTCAACAAAATTATTATTTACATATCCGCAAATGAATTGTGTCATATTCCGCCCATGTCTTGACCTTGTTAATGTTGCTAGGAAATGATCATCACTAAGGTTTAATAATGTGCCGTCATTCCTTTTTATGCTCATAATTCCGCATTCAACTGCCTTTTGAATCATCAGGGCAAAGTCACAGTCCCTCAATAAGGACCTACTCTCGGCTGTTTTCCCCCCATCATTTGCTTGGCTCAATACAAAAATAGGCGCGTCTAATTCTTTTGTGAGCAGCTTAAAGAATCTTGAAAGATCTGCAATTGCTAAATCCCTTCTTTCAAACTTTTCATTTATAGGAATTAAACCGATATAATCGATTACGAATAAACCTATATTATGCTTTCTTTTCCAAAGCTTCATTTTTGCCTTTAATCTATTTTTATCCAGAGGCTCATCGCTAACATAGATTTTAGTATTCTGAAATTTATTTGTTGCTTTACTTACAAAATCTTGAAACTCCCGGGAAGTTAACCCGCTTTCTTTTGGGCTTCTTAATTTTTTATATTCTAATCCGGTGCGCATTGATAAAGATTTCAAATACATTATTTCCTTGCTCATTTCATAGCTAAATATTCCGGTAGGTATTTTACTGTTTATTGCAAAGTCCAAAGCTATTTGAGTGCTTAGAGAAGTTTTACCCTGCTTATCTTCTCCATAGATAACAACAAAATCATTTTTCCGGATACCATTAGTCATTTTATTAAGGGTAGGAAATGTTTGAGATATTAAACCCGCCGGTTCATTCCCGGAATAACGTTGTTCAACCAAATCAATGATAGAAGGAAAATCTTCCCATAAGCTTTTATCTTCATTTAACCCCTGCAGATCTCTTGTAATTCCGTTTATTTCATTTTCAGCATTACTTAATAAATCAAAAACATCTTCATTATCCCTTGAAGCTGCTTTAATAATTTTTTCGCTTCGTTTGATGAGCTCGCGCTGTAAATATTTTTCTAATATTATCCTTGAATGATATTCAGCATTAGCAGAAGAAAAAGCTCCATTCCTTAAACTTGCAATATAATCTAAGGGAATTGTTTCGGCATTACCATGCTTCTTTAAATTATCATAAAGAGTAATCTCGTCAATCGGGATTCCGGCACCATACATTTTAACCATTATGTTAAAGAGTATTGAATTTTTTGGATCTGAAAAGCAAACCGGTTTAATAATCTGAAGTAAAGTATCAAGGATTGAATTATCAATTAGTATCTCCCCCAAAAGTTCCCGTTCAATTTCTACTGCTGCAATAATTTTTGTTTCCATATTATTTATTTCCAAAATTATTATTTATAGATATTGTGGATTGTTGGTTGATGCTTTTTGCTTTCTCTGATTTCATTGATAAATAAAGTTGCTCAAATTTCTTTCTTAGTTTATCAGTAGAAAGAATATTGTTTTGCCAAAAAGAATTTTCTTGACACCAAAGAATAACAGATTCAATTTCTGAATATTCCCTTTTATCAATCCTATGAAGTTTATCAATATGCTCACACCATTTATTTAGATCCGGTCCTTTATGCTTAGTATCCCTTTCTTTAATTTTATTAAATAAAAGAGAAGATAGTCTGAACTCTTCAGAGTTCGGATCAAAGACTTTTGACTCTACTCTATTCTTAGTCTTAGTCTCTCCGTCACTTTCATTGACGTGACCGTCACCTATCAATTTAACTTTTTCCCTGTATTTCCTACTACTTAAACGACTTACCTCTCTTGCTTTCTCGATCTTATCAAGTTGCTGATGCTCTATGAAATTGGTGATGAATAGTGTTTTATCCTCCCAAATTTCGACCATCTTAAAACGTTGAAATGTCTGTATTGCTAATCGCACAGTGGTAAGCTCAAGGTCGAAATGGTTGGCAAGTATTTCATCTGTGAATGGAATACCTTCGCCCAGTTCTATTACTCCCGGTCTTTTTGATTTCATAGCTAATGTCAATAATGCAATCCAAAATCTAAAAAGTTTGTCGCCGTCGGGTAATCTTAATATAAACTTTATTTTAGGGTCATCCATTATATTAATGTCGAGTTTTATAAAAGTGAGATTCATTTTACACCTCAACCCCTTCAATGATTTTGTTTATATCTTCAAAGCTTTCAACCTCATTTAACGCAAAACAAAAGTCTGTGCAATTATAAATTGTCGTTGTTGTGATCTTGATGAGTTCGCTAAAATGATTTGATAGATTTTTGCCTAATTCATATTTCGGCATCTCATTATCAAAATCGCTGCACAAATGTTCGAGTTGATAAAGAACGAGCCTTAAACTTTCGTGCGCTTCGATTGCTGCATTTTTTACTTGTTCCATCGCGCTAAACCTGAAATAAAGATAGTTGAAAATCCGGTTTAACTACGGATACTTTATTTATATATCTATCGGAATGTTCCATGTTAATTTCGCTAATCGCTAGTATTACCTGTTTGTCTACATTTGCCCCCCCATACGGTGAAATAACCCCACACGCCATCCATTTGCTGGTGGTTGTTTGAAGAATCCTTCCTTCAAAGGGAATGATAATAGTCTCGATTGAGTAATATGGCAATACCGAAAATAAAAGTTCGCTGTTTAGACCAAGACCGCCGCCGAATAATTTAAAGACGTTCTTAAATGATCTGGGAACTGAAGTATAGTTAAGATTAATTAAGTCAATAAATCCAAGTTTAAAATTATTTGGTTTGAAAATGGGTTCAACCTTCCCGGGTTTATGATGCAGCCTTAATTGTTGTAAATTCAGGTGTGAAAATTGTTTTTGAGTTTGCATTTTATTTCTCCCAAAATTAAATGTGGCGGGAGAATGCAAACTCCCAGATTTGGAAGGTAACCCGCCACTAAAATATGATTATTGTTTATATGTATCTGAGATTTTTGCATTCTGCAGATACACTATGCAAATTGGAATCCACTTCCAATTTGAAAGTTAATTAAGATTGTAATTGTAAGATTTGTTCTCTTATGGAGAGTTTTTTGCACCAATTTTGTGCAGTGTGGTTACATACATCGAATTTACGCCCAAGCTTAGAAAAATTTATTTTCCCTTTTTTATTTCTACTACTTTCAGCTTCTCTTATTATGGTATTTTTGATTTCCGGAAATTGTTTAACAATAATATCTATATCAAATTCCTTATGTTTTCCATTTTTATTTTTATCTCGTAACTTTTTAATCATGGAATTTGCCACAGATAATTGATTATTGATTCCTTTGCTATCGTCATTGAATTTTTTCGAATCTGACAAGTCTGACAAGAGTAGCATCTTTTCTACAAGTGGAAAAATAAAATTTGTTTTTAACAATTTATTTATACTTTTTGTATTTAATTCATAAGAAGATTCATCAACTTCAATATTACCCCTTAGAAACTGTTTTATTAATCTCTCATTTGGGATAGATAATTTATCTTGATTTATAATTAAATATTTTTGCTTATTGTCAGAAATAAACTCAACAGATTCAACGAAAATCCTTTTTAAGTTTTCATTAATTTCTTTGTGTTCAATGTGATGTAGTTTATCAAGGTTATACAATTCATTCTTAATCAATAAATATAATTTATATTCCCAGTTATTTGCTTTCTCAAGTAAGCTCACTAACTTTTTCAATTTTATTCCATAAAATAAAAAATCCCTCACTTGTGTTAGCAGCTCTTGTCAAAGCCTCCCGGAATACCGGGACACAAATGAAGGATTATTAAAATTCTATTTTGACAATATTGCTAAGTTTTTATATATCAAAATTATATCAAGAATAGGCTAATCTCAATTAAATTATAGCCTGAATCCGAAAACATCACATTTGAAGTTTATTTAAGAAAATCAAGATAAATTTTCTCAAATCGAAAATCTAAACTATTCATTTTCACTATTGTAATTTCCATCTTCACTTGCATTATCAGACATAATTGCATCTATAAACTTGTCTAGTTCTTTCGAGTATCCTTCTAAATTATTTAACCTTAATAAATATATCGACCCCAACAAAAACCTAGATTTATAATCCTTTTGCAAATCAAAAGATTTCTTTGCATAAAATAAGGCTGAATCTAATTTATCCAAATAATTGTAAGATAATGCTAAGCCGAAATAACCACCACTAACAGTAGAGTCAAGTTCAATCGCTGATAATAGATAATCCTTTGATTCGTTATATTTTTTCAAGCGGAGATTTGATATTCCTTTTACCCAATAATATTCAGCTTTTTTTGGTCTAAATTTCAAAAGAGTATCGGCAAGTTGTGATGCTTTTAAATTATTTCCTAAATAAAGATAACTTAAAGCAAGAAAGTAAATACAGTTTTCATTTAGTTTATTGAGCCCGTAGACCTGATTAAAGTAATAGATTGCTGTATCGTAATTTCCTTGTCCATAAAAACATTTACCAAGATACATAATACAGCTTGTATCTGCAGGGTTAAATTTAAGAGAATTTCTAAAGGCTTCAATAGCTAAGGTAGTATCATCGTTAGATAGATATTTCATCCCATCTTTATAATAATCTTTAGACGATTTTTGACATCCCAAAAACAGTAGGAGAAGAATCGTAAGTAAATAATGAAATTTCATTTTTCACATCCTTTCAAGCTTCTTCTTTAATTCTTCTTTTAATTTTAGATACTCTTCCTCACTTATTATCCTATTTTGGGGTAAACTATTTTCTACTGTTTTTTCGCTCAATATTTTTTCTAAAAAAATACTCAATAGCAAAATAACAGAAAAAATAATATCTATTATTTGCCAAACACTTCGTCCAAACGGTATTTTGATAATAGGGTTTATAATAATTGCAGCTACAATAAATAATTGTGGAGTGAATCTAATTTTTTCTTTATTATCTAAATATGCAAAGTAAATGAATCCAACCATGCCTGAGAGCCTAATTAGTTGGTAATACCAATACGGCATTTTGAATAAACAAAGTAAAAGTAATATACTTAATAATAATTTTAGAATGTTCTTTTGAGTCATAAAACCTCCGAACATTTGAATTAAGGAATGAAAGTTCTCAAATAATCCTTGATAAATTTGCCTCTTTATTATTTAATAAGCAACAAAATTTTGTATAATAATGTGGAAGCCGGAATCCTAAGACTCCGACTTCAATAATTTAAGCAGCTTTGCTTTTTGTTTTTCTGTCAATTCCCGCAAGGAAGAAAA
>JAJYOQ010000020.1 GCA_021796135.1 Bacteroidota bacterium | reverse complement strand
TCCTGAACTTTTTGCACTTTCAGCAGTTGACGTCGCATTTCGAGTTGTCTGTAATATGGTTTTTGTCATTTGATCTACTGCACTGGCTACTTCTGTCGTTTGATTGCTCTGTTCCTGTGCTCCGGCTGCCATTTCTTCCGTGCTGCTAGAAATCTGAGTACTCGCGCTGGCAGTTGCGGAAACGGCTTCACTGACATTTTCAATTATTCCTTTAATATTTTGAACCGATTGATTAAACCCATAATAAAGTTTACCTATTGCGTCATCTTTTATTTCGGGAATGACTTCTACTGTCAAATCTCCAGCTGCAAACTTATCCATTGCCTGTAAAATATTTTGAGTTGAGCGTGTAAGATAATTTTGCATATTCTTAATTTCTGTTATATCCGTTATGTTCTCAAGTGCGCCTATAATTTCACCTGATTTATTTTTAACGGGGGCTCCTGTATAAATTATTGGTAATTCCGCATTATTAGGATGAGCAATTGTTTCGGCTGTACAAATACTATCAGTCGTCATTGCTTTACGCAATGCACAGTTTTCGGTATTGCAATGCGAGGTTTTCATCTGGTCATAACATTTTAATCCGACTAATTCATTCTGGTCTTTTGCTGCTACCTTGGACCCGAACTTGTTCATATATTGTATATTATAGTTTTTATCTATAATCATTACGGGATTTGGTAAATTATCAAGGTATTGTATTTGCAAGGCTATCTTGTCTATCATATTTTGAAATGCCGATGAAAGTTCTCCGATTTCATCCTTTGAGTCACTATTTAGATTAATATTTGCATCTCCGGAGGCAAATTTATTTGTTGCCTTCAATAATTCATGGAGCCGTTTGCTTATTACCTTAGAAATATAATATCCTAGGCTTATGGCTGATATTACTCCGATAATAATATAAATTAACATGTTTCTCGTGGCATCATCTGCTGTGATGGTGTTGTTGGCAGCTCTTGTCTTTGCTCTTCTGATTAAAACTTCATCCAAATACGAGATTGTGCTTTGAGTATTTATCATTGCATCTTTCAATTGTCCGTTCCACAGTGATAATGCATCCGATGTGCTTCCGTTTTGTGCCAGGTTGATGAAGTTCTGAAATATATCATGAAAATTGCTATACGATTTTTCAACATTATTCAATGCCTGTTTCGATTCATCAGGAAGCTTAATTTTATCAAATTCAGTAAAGTAATTTTCAATTTCCCCCATGCGCGTATTCATTTTATTTATAAAATCCGTTTTGGATATTGTGGTGTCTGCCAGCAGACTTAAGGCGTCACTGCGCATCCGCTGAAAAGAGGTTGAAACTTCTCCCTCTATTGATAGTGGGACAGCATTAGTTTCGTAAAGTATTCTGTCACTTTGGTTAATAGATTTAAGATTTGTAATTCCTTCATATCCCAATAATATAAAGAATAAAGACGCTGTCGCAAACGTCGATATAAGTTTTGTACTTATTTTAAGATTATTGAACCATCCCACTGTAGACCTCTTTGTGTATATTTAAGCTAAAATGTGTAATAATAAATTATTAACCCGCTTTTGCGGGCATTAATTTCAAATTTAGATTTTGAGTAAAAATAGCATAATTAAGCATACTTGAGTTTATTACATTAAACCCAACTTTATTATCGGAAAAAGATTTAGAAACTTTAAAATAAGAATGACCGGAAGATTACCTTGAAAAGATAATTTTTCCGGTCATTAAAATGAATTGAAGAGTTTAGCTAAACCATTGACTCTTTTAAGCGTCTTGCGACTGAAATGAAAAATCCTAAAACCATTATTAGTATACCTGTCCATACCAGGTTAACAAAAGGTTTTATACTTGCTGAAATCTGAAGAATTTCCTTCGGCGCCGCATTCGATATGTTTTCGCCGTTAATTTTTGAGAATATAAACTGTGCCTGTTTTGAAGTTGGATCTATCTTTTGAAGCTGAATTTTTAAGTTAGCTCCACTAAGTATAATGGGATCAAATTTAACATCACGCCCGTGTTTTTCCATTATTGCTTCACTATTATATGATTTTCCGCCTTTTATAATAGTAAGCTTTGCTCCCATTTTGAAGTCGCCGCCATTCATCATTACGCTCATATCCGGTGCTACAAAATCTTTATATGATATTTCTGATCCGTCAAAGCTGGTACTGTCACCTAATCCTAAAGAAATGGTCTGTCCTTGAGCTTTATTATCTGTTCCGTTATCATAGCCCATGGGAGAGAAATAAACATCTTTAGTTGGCAGGGAGAGAATTGCTGGTTCTCTCATTAAGCCATTGTTAAAATCGCTTATATACATTACAGGACTTACTGTATATGACTTATCTCCTTTTTGCAGCTTGACATTAAAAGCATATTTGGTATTGTTATCAATTTCATCATATCCCGTAAATGTCATTTTATAGCCGAAGGCTTCCTGGGGAATATTTTTTGTTAAGTTAATGTCCTTTTCCCTGCTGTAAACTGTCGAACCGATAACTCCTAGTAGAAAGACAGAAATACCAATGTGTGCAATGTAGGCACCTAACATTTTTTTATTGCCGCGAATTATCCTGACTGCAATTTCAGCATTTACAATTAAAGCAAAAGTCGTCGAAACCGTCAGAAGCATTACCATTATATCAGTAATTCCTCCGAGTATAATAATAAGAACTGAGATTACAATTGTCGCCGTAACTGAAAGAAAAGATTTCTTCATTATCTCTTCTTTGCTGTTCGATTTCCATTTCATTAAAAGACTGAGCCCATTAAGAAGACCGATAATAATTGCAATGGGCAGGTTCATTTGATTATAAAAGGAAGCATCCACCGAATGTCCGAATATTGGTGCAGATGTTCCTAATAAAACTATTAAAGAAGATGCGCTTAATACAATCGCAGCAGTAAACAAGGATAATTCTCTTGAAAAAATTCCTTCTTCTGATTTAATATTTACACTTAAAAATTTCCAGCGGTAAGCCAAAGTACCGAGTCCGAGGAATAAAAATGTCCCGACAAAAACTACAAGGAAGATATAAACAATTGCACCCGGATCAACGAATGAATGAACCGAAGCATCACCAAGCACTCCGCTTCTGGTTAGGAAGGTACTGTATATTACAAGTACGTACATCATTATACATAGGATAAGATTAATTTTAGCATACCTGCCGATTCCGTCTCCTTTGCTTTGACTTTTTCTTTGTACCAGCAATGTATGAATTGCCGCTACTCCTACAAGCCAGGGTATTAGACTTGAATTTTCAACTGGATCCCAAGCCCAATATCCGCCCCAGCCAAGCATTTCATAAGCCCAGTAACCGCCAAGCATAATTCCTAAACCCAAAATTCCCGAAGCAGCCAATATCCATGGGAAGGATTGTTTAACCCAATCCCTGTAATCGTTCTTCATCATTGCTGCCATTGCAAATACAAATGGTACTGTTGACATTGCAAAACCGGTAAATAGAATAGGAGGATGTACCTGCATCCAGAAGTTTGTCAATTGAGGATTTAATCCTCTTCCGTTTAATATAAAATCCTTTATTGCAATCCCATTTGAAGTTAGTATTGTATAAAGGTGTGAGTCCATTTTAACAAAATTTTGTCCTGATGAACCGTCACTAAAAATAAAGTTCTGCAGCAACGGTGAATTTAGGAATGATTGGTTTATGCTTTTTACGGAAATAAATATCGGTTCTGCCCAAATATTAACAAATGGATTCTTAAATAATGGGGATACCATCAAAAGGATAAAGGATGTTGCCAGAGAAAAGACAGCCATGACTCTTGGTTCCAGGTCGCCTCTTTTTGAAGAATAATTCTGTAATATTAAGCCTACGATTGTAGTCAGGAAAAGCCAGAGCATAAAGCTCCCTTCCTGTCCGCCCCAGAAAGAAGCCATTAAGATTCCTCTTGACAGCTCATTACTGCTGTATTCAAAAACATATTTGAAACTATAGTTATGCGTTATAAGAAGATACTCTAACAAAGCTGCTGCAACAATAACCAGCATAGCCATAGTATGGTATGCTATCCGTCCGTAGTTAAGTGAATTATAACCTCGATAAGCGAGATAGTACATTACCATTGAGATTATACTGCTTGCAAGAGCAACAGTAATAATTATACTTCCGATCATTTTTTCCTCATATATAAGATTTAACTAGATTAAATCTTATTCTTTTAAAATTATAAAGACGAAGATTTTACGCCCTGTATGTTTTGTCCTTCATATTTACTGGGGCATTTTGTAAGGATACTTGTGGCGTGGAAGCATCCTTGATAATATTTTCCGGTAACAACTACTGACTTAGCAGTTTCAAAATTATTTGGGATGGTTCCGTTGTAAATGACTTTCATTTCGTTTCCGTGTGTGTCAGCAATATAAAATGAGAATGTACGGTCATTTGAATCTATAACATAGTTCTTGTCTTTTACCCAGCTGCCTGTAGCTTTTACAGTTTTTTCTTTAGCCATTACATTTGAGAAATTACTCTCATATTTAATATTGCTTTGGGTAAAAAGGTAAGCAGTCAGTCCTAAAAACACAACAATAATAAATCCGCCAAATAAATATTTTTTATTCATTTTTTAACTCCATTGATTTCTTTTTCGATTGATTTAATTCGTTTATCTAAGTTAAGTAAGTAGAAAAAGATTCCCGCCCAAACGATAAGGACGATAATCATAACTATAAAGATCGCATTTTGATTTAAGAATTGATATAAGCTTTGCAATTTAACCTCTATTCTGTTTATTTAATTTATCCCGGTAAATAATTGATTTATATCCGATATTCCACATCCAAAAATATAGAACAGTAAAGCCGATAAGAGAAAGGAAAAATATCAATTGCATGTTGGCATTCATCTTAAAGTCAATAACCGGTCCTGAATTTGTATCATCTGCTGAGCCGGGATGTAAGCCTTTCATTATCCGGGGCATAATAAATACAAAAAAAGGAACTGTCAAAAAAGCAATTATTGAATAAACGGAAGAAAGCGATGCTCTTTTTTCTTCAGATTCGATTGAAGATCTCAAAGCAAACCAGGCTCCGTATATTAGCAATAAAGCAAAAATACTTGTTTGACGCGGATCCCAGCTCCAGAAAGAGCCCCATGCGAACTTTGCCCAAACAGCTCCTGTAATTGTTGCTAGTATGCAAAATATAATTCCTAACTGTGAAGCAGCATAAGATTTGGCATCATCATCTAAATTTTTATGTCTCAAATACTTAATACTATAAAGGGTTGACATAAAGAATGCAACAACCGAAAGCCAAGCCGTTGGAACATGAAAGAAGATAATTTTAGCATTTTCTTTAAGTCCGGGAATTAATGGGAACTCATACCATTTCACCGGTATAGGTACTATCGGGAATGCAATTCCGGCAATAGAAACAAAACCATTAAAAAGAAAAGGGATATTTTCCAAACCATAATTTATCCTAATAAATTTATTAAACTTACTAATCTTTCCATACAAAATCGAAGAGCAAATATGATGCTGTGAGCATTATAACATCATAACAAATTATAATTGCTAATTCAAATTTTGCATCTGTAAAAGTTGATCCGTCAAACGCCATCAAAGTTAATTGTACAGAAGTTAAAATTAAAGGTAATAAAATCGGAAAAGAAAGAACGGGATATAACGTACCTTTTGCTCCTGCTTTTGAAATAATAGCTGCAATAATTGTTGAGGCTATTGCCAAACCTGCACATCCGAAGAAAAATGCCACAACGAATAGCCCAAAATTCTTAATTGCAAAACTGTCGAAAAGTGCTGAATAAAGAATTGTAATGACTATATTCATGCAAAAAACTAGAACAATATTAAAAAATAATTTTCCGGAGAAAATAGTTGTCGGAGCAGCAACTAACTGAAGTGCTAAGGTCGTTCCTCGCTCTTCTTCAGAAACAAAAGCACGCGAAAGACCGGACATAGCTGAGAAAAAAATAACTACCCAAAACAATCCTGCCGTTAAACTTTGCGTTATTGTTTCATTTCCGACTGAAAATAAAATGACACTTATTGCTACTATAACGAACATAGCTAATGAATTTACTGCATACCTCGTCCTCATTTCTGAGTGAAAGTCTTTTTGATATAATGCGTATGCTTTGTTGGTCATTTTTCAAGTAAAAAGTTAAAAGTAAAAAGGCAAAAGTAAGAAATTTAAGCTAAAAGACATCGTTCTTAAAAATGAGAATTTTATTTGCTAAATGTTAATTATTAAATCAAAAGAATCTTTATTTTCATTAATTTATTACTTAATAAACAATTATTATGCCGATTGTACTGGTTTAAAATCTTCTAATTTAATCTCTTTTGGGCATACAGAAAGGTCAGATTCTTCATTAGACGCAATTATTGTAATATTTGATTTGCTTTCTTCTTCTATAATTTGATAAACTACATCTTTTCCGGCTGAGTCAAGATTTGAAGTCGGCTCATCTAAAATAATCAATCTCGGACTGTGCATTAGGGCAAAAATGAATTTTAATCGCTGTTTCATTCCGGATGAGTATGTTTTTACCAAATCATCTTGTCGACCGATTAGAAGAAATTTTTCAAGAAGCAAAGATATTTTTTCAGAATTAAACTTTACTCCCCTAATTTTAGAAAAGTACTTTAAATTTTCCAATGCCGAAAATTCTTCGTACAATACTAAATATGGCGAAACAAAACCTATATAATTATGAAGCTTTTCAGGAATAATTTCTATGTTATTATTAGTATGTATAATTTTCCCGGAAGATGGTGAATTAATTCCCGCTATGATTTTTACCAATGTAGATTTACCTGACCCGTTTGACCCGGAAATTCCAAGAATACCATTATTACTAATTTGAAAAGCTAAATCTTTAAAAATCAACCGCCGTCCAAAATATTTTGATATATTTTCTACTTTTAGTGAATAATCAGTCATTCAAAATCACCAACTTCCCTTTTGATATATTATTTCCTGACTTGACCACATATAAATAAACTCCGCTTGATAATTTTTCATTGTTTGTATTAAGTCCGTCCCATTTTACAATTGTCTGCCCGTAAATATAACTCAATTTTATATTATCGCCGAAATATACAAGTTTCATTGAAATCGAATAAATATATAATTGAACATCCGATGTCTGATCTGGAGTAACAGGAATATATATATAACTATCCTTATTGTAATAAAAAGGCGATGGGAAAGAATAATTAATCGGGTTTGCTATTATTTGACTGCTTTGCACTATGGAATTATTTAATATTTCTGAGGTTGTCCAATTATATGGTTTAGCAGCAGTAAATGTAGCAAAATAGCTGTTGTTTAATTTTACGGAACCATTTACAGGGATATTATAAAGTCCGTATTGAAATGCATATAATGAAGAGGTGCTGTCAATGGAGTTTTGAATATCGGTATTAGAAATTATCGCACTTAATGTATCAACACTGTTTGGATTAATAATATTCAAAAAAGTGTTTGAACATGGTTCCGAAGATAATTGAACGGGAAAACTTGTCGAATGGAAATTCAGCGAGGTAATTGGATTAACTGCAGGATAAAGTGCGGCATCTTCAAAATATTCTCCGGGTATTGACCGGTAATTTGTAAAATACATCCATATCCCAAAATTATTAAATGCACTGCCAAAGGATGTATTATAATTCTGTAATACACTGTCTATCGCATCCATTGCTCTCATTTGCGGCATTAGCTGCCATTCCTTTTTGATAATATCATAACCATAATTATCTTTCTGAAAAATATTCCAGATAGCTAATGCATATTCCTGGTTACTTCCGTTAGTTGAAATGGAGTTTTGTGTATTGAAAAAATAATAGGGCAAATATTGCAGATAATCCTTTATTGAGGGATATACAAAATGCTCCATTGAAGTAGAAGTCAATTCATAAAAGAATTCATCAAGGTTATACCTGTATATATAATTCCCTGCCTGTATACTATGATGGAATTCATGTGCGACTGTAACCCTGGCTGCATTTATTCCTTCAGTATAAAAACCGGAATAATTATTATTAATGACCATAAATGAAGTCCAGGTGCTTTCGCCTACTTGAGTTTCGACCTCGGTATAACCATACAAGCCTCCAATCGGGACTACATAAATATCATATCTATTATCTCCGCCTAAATTTTGATCCGAAGGAGGAGGAAGATATCCCAGATAGTTTATTTCAAAATTATATGCTGAATCCAATGCAATAGCTAAATCAGTCATGCTGTAAAAAGGAGTATCCGCACCTGTATGGTTATAATGAACCCGGAAAAATCCATTTGGAGTTACAAAACTTGTATCCGTTACCGGTCTGCTTAATATATTTTGTAAATCCTGTCTCTTTTTTTTGCTGTATAACGGCAAGTTAAATTTAGCATCATTTATCATTTCAAAGCCGCATTTTATATGTGTAGTGTCTGCTGATAAAGGAATTACGGTATTGTCCAATATTGATGGTTTAATATTTTTTACAATAAGATAATAAAGTGAATCAAGCTTTAAATTGCTTAATTGCTGTGCTTCAATCTTACTGAATAGAGTGATCAGTATGAAAATAGCCGATATTTTTATTGTAAACGTTTTATATTTATACAATTTTCATCCTTATCAATATACACTAAGTGAATTTTTCTAAAACTTAAATTTTTAATAAAATAACTTTGGAGATTCTCGGCATCTGTAATTTTCACCGGAATTACCTCTCTTCCTCCTGATAGAAAATCAATCCTGCTAATATTTTTTTTAAGATTATTATAGACAAAAAGATACTTAAGTCCTCCGTTTCTTATTTCGCCAAAATAATATTTAATGCCGGAAGCGGGATCGAAAGTATTTATTAAATCTTTATTTCTCAAAATATATTTTGATTTGCCGCGGGCAAAAACACCTTTAGATTCATTACCGAAATTAATAAAACTTAGGTTCTCTTCACTGTCTTTATTTAAGAAGTCTGCAGTTAACAGCGTAATCGATGATGGTGTCACATTACCAAACTTCATAAGATTATTCTTAGCAAAAATATCATTATTTAAATAATAATTATTTAATGAGATGCTGTCTCCTGAACTTTGCCAGCAGTATAAAGATGTTTCCTTTTTCCTTGAAATGTTTACCGCATCAATATTAGAAGCTATACCTTGAAAATTACTGTAATCATACCTGTAATTATGATATTGAACTATAGACAAACCTAACTTGTCATTATTAATAAATGCAATGTTTATTACCGGAGAACCGTCATTATCGCGGCTTATTCTAATATCTTTAATAGCGCCCAAAGAATATATATAATCCCGATTTATATTATTATTACGAAAATCAATTTTGATAATTTCTATAAGCTTTTGCCCATAATCAAAACAGTAAAATGTTTTTACTTCGGGATCGGTGTTGTCAACCAGAATTTGAGTATGATATTGGGAAAGTTTCACAGTATAAAGCAAATCCGGAATCCCTGAATTATTTCTTACTACAAGGTCAAGAGACTGAGTTAAACTGTCAATATAACAAAGGTCGATTATTCCATTATTATTTCGGTCAAAGTATGTAATATTTCTGGGGTTTGGACTAAATACCAGGCTTACATTTTCTAGTAAGGAGCTTAATTTTAAGATTGAGTATATTTCCCCTTTACTGCTTACGGCTTCAATGCCGCTGATAAATTTACTATAGTATGGAACTAAATTTTCTAACCCTTCCTTTTGAATATAAATTTCCTCCGGATAAAATCCGTTATTTCCGGCATAAAGTATAGATAAAGTCTGATTTTCTTTATTTATATATGCAATATCAATTTTACCGTCATGATTAAAATCGCCTGTTATTATTTGATCGGGCTTATAAATAGTGTGAATAGTTTCTATATTGTTAAATGACGCTATGCTGTCTCCGAACATAATTTCAATTGACTTCCCTTTAGCAAAGATCAAATCGGGATAATGATCAAGGTTTAAATCAACCGACCGGAGAAGACTAATTTTTTCATTCAAATTAAAAGATCTAATTTCTTTGAATTTATTATCTCCCATATTAAAGAAAAAGGAAATCGAGTTATTCATTATATCGAAAGCAGCAATATCCGGAAGTCCGTCATTATTTAAATCCACAAATATTGCATCAGAGAAGCTTCTTCCCCGGTAAATTGATTTCTTAATAATTCCTGAATGTGTAAGATATAAAATTGAGAGCCCGTTAAACGCAGGTCCGGAAATCAATAATTCATCTTTTCCGTTCCCGTTTATATCAGTTGCACTTATGTTTTCGGGATAGGAATCAAATTTAATTTTTCTAGATAAAATTGCTCTTCCTGATGACAAGAACGAATAAATGCCTACAATCCGGTTTTGTCTGCTAGTAAACGCATATTTTTTCACCGGACTGTTGATGTCATTGATGTTTTGGATATTCGTTATTTGATATGGAATTTTAGAAATTATTGGAATTCCAAAATTGCCGTTTCTGCTTCCCGGAACAGATACTATACTTTTCTTATCAGGATTATAAAGAATTAAATCGGTATATGAATCGTTATTATAGTTTAATGCGAAAAGTGAGTTGTACCCTGACGGAACTTTATAATTGCTAAACTTGCAGAAACCATTAACAGGTATTTGTGGGAAAATTTTTATAGAAAAGAAAAAGAATAACGCAAGGAAGTAAAATTTATTTTTTACGACTTTGGAGTCTTGCTTCTCTTCTTTGAAGGGCTTCTTCATATCGTCTTTTTTCATCTTCGGAAACCGGTATTGCCTGAACTGCAATTGTCGGTTTTCCGTCATTGTCTAAACTTACAAAAGTTAAATATGCTGAATTAGTATGAATTCTTTTCCCTTCCCTAAAAGACTCGGCATAAACTTTAACGCCGACTTCCATTGATGTATTAAAAACACGATTGATAGAAGCGACTAAAGTGACCGCATCGGCTAGGTTAATCGAATGATGAAAATCTATTCTATCAACTGAGGCAGTTACACACACTCTTTGAGTATGCTTTGAAGAACATAAAGCAGCGCAAATATCAATCCAATGCATCAGCTGACCGCCTAAAAGTTTTCCGAGCTGATTTGTATTGTTTGGCAATACAAGCTCGGTCATCGTCATAACAGACTCACTAACTTTTTTTGGCTCGATATTCATTTCGCAACAGTCAGATTATGTTCTAACTTGGTTTTAATTTGTTTAACTTCCTGCAGATTTTTATCATTCGGATATCGGTCTACAAATTTTGAAATTTCATCTAAAGCATCGTTATTTCTTTTTAACTGTACAAGCAATTTTATTTTTGCATACATAGCCATAGGAGCATATTTAGTATCATGATAAGTATCTAATACATAATCATAATAAATTAAAGCTGCATTATAATACTCCATTTTTTCATAAATATATGCAGAATGGTATTCTTTGTGAGCAAGCTTCTCATTTAATTCTGAAATTTTATTTTCGGCTTCTGTTACCTTGCTGTTAGTCGGAAAGAAATCTATAAATGCCTGAAATTCCTCTATTGCTTTTTTAGAGTATTTTTGGTCTAATGAATAATCAGGGGAAAGTTCATAATAACTATCGGCAAGCTGATATTGAGCAGCTGGAACAAAGTGGCTTGAAGGCATATTTTTAATCAACTTACTAAATTCAAAAGCAGCTAATATATAACTGCCCGCTTTGAAATGAGATTGACCCAAATAAAATTGTGCGCTATCTATAACAGCGCTTCCGGGATATTGCAATACGATTGCCTGAAATTCTTTTATAGCATCTTCATAATTATGCTTATTATATAATTTCATGGCGTAGGCAAGTCTCTCGTCGGCATTCATATTGACCGTATTGAATGAAGAAGAACAGCCCCAGAGCATTAATACCGATATTAAAACAAAAAAGGAATATTTCATTGGTTCCTAACTGATTTTCAAATAATTAAAGTACAATAATAAAAAATAATCCGAAGGCATCAAAGGTAAATTTACTTACTTCTAATAGTAAAGAATAGAATTATTGCAACCGCAGATGCGCCGATGGCTACTACAGGTTCATAAAAGCTCGAAAAGAACGGCTCAGCCGGTATTTCTCCCTTTGTAAATGGGTAAGAATCATTCTCAAAATGCTTTATCTGATTATAGTTTATAGTATCTGAATATGAATAATTAAAATTTTTAAGAAAAGTTCCATTATTTAGAATAGAATAATTGCCGGAAAATGATAAATTTCTTTCTGCAAAATAGTCCCCAAGTATTCCTTCCCTAAAAAGACTTCCATAACTAACTTTTGCATTTATAATCGTAAAATTAATTACCGGGAAATTTGAACTATCAATATTGCCGGTGAATATACTAATTTTTTTTTCTTTAAAGTTCTTCAATATTTGGTTGGTAAAGACCCCGAAATAATTTCCCTGTTCAAAATTTAATTTAACCTCTTTACAATTCTCAGGAAGCATGCTAATTACACTTTTTGAAGCAGAATCTGCAAGATTAAAATAAATAGATAAATTATCTTTTAATTGAGCATTAACCGAAGCAAATGAAATCAAAATTAATATAACTGTACTATAAAGGGAGGGGAAGTAATTTCCCTCCCTTTTATAAATACATGAATAATTAGGCATATATTCCACGCAGTTTTAAGGTTTGCGCTACCTTTTCAATTGCGATAATATAAGCGCCGATTCTTAAAGAAACATTATACTGCTCTGCGGATTTATAAACATTTACGAACGCTGAGTGCATCATTCTATCCAGTCTGCGGTTAACTCTGTCCAACGTCCAGAAATATCCCATTCTATCCTGAACCCATTCAAAGTATGAAACAGTAACACCGCCGGCATTAGCTAATATATCGGGGATTACTAGGATACCCTTGGATTGCAATACAGGATCAGCTTTTGCAGTTGTGGGACCATTAGCGCCTTCAGCAATTATTTTGCATTTCAATTTATTCGCATTCTTAGAAGTAATTTGATCTTCTTTGGCAGCAGGGACAAGTACATCGCATTGCAATTCCAATAATTCTTCATTTGTAATTGGTTCAGCATTTTGGTAATCGATTAATGTTTTATGGCGTTCTACATGTTCTATTAACTCAGGTATATTAAATCCGTTTGAATTATAAATTGCCCCATTAATATCGCTTAGTCCGATAATCTTAACACCATGTTCAAAAAGGGCTAGTGCAGAGACCGAGCCGACATTACCGAAGCCCTGAATAACAGCAGTGGCATTGTTTGGATTAACTCCTAATTTATGAAAGGCGCCTAAAATAACGCTTGTAACGCCTCTGCCGGTAGCTTCTTTTCTGCCAAGTGATCCGCCCAAAAGCAGCGGTTTTCCGGTTACTACTGCAGTTTCTGTTCTTTTTGAATGCATACTATAAGTATCCATAATCCAAGCCATTGTCTGTTCATTTGTATTCATATCCGGTGCGGGAATATCGCGGTCAGGTCCAAATACATCCAAAAGATTTGAAGTAAATCTTCGTGTAAGTCTTTCTAATTCACCGTTGCTTAATAGCGATGGATCGACTTTAATACCGCCTTTTGCTCCTCCAAATGGAATATTAACAATAGCGCATTTCCAGGTCATCCATGCGGCAAGCGCTTTCATTTCGTCAAGCGTAATGTCAGGTGCAAATCGTATTCCTCCTTTAGAAGGACCTAAGACTTCATTATGAATTACACGATAACCTTCAAAAACCTCCAGAGTGCCGTTATCCATTGTAATTGGCACTGAGGTTATAACCTGTTTAACGGGCGCTTTAAGATAATTATACAGTCCCTGGTCTAAACCAATTATTTTCACGGCAATATCAAATCTTTCCATCATTGATTCAAATGGATTTTCTTTATCCAAAATAGGCGCCGGCTCTTTGTATTGGTTCATATAAGAATTCATAAAGGTGTGTCCTTAAAAAGTTGTTTAATAATAATTACTTCAAATCTATATAAAATATATCGATCAATTCAACTAAAATCACTAATAAATTTATTTTAAAAGGATGGAAAACTATTTGTTTTTTTCACAAAAGTCGATTATATACATCATTTCCCGGCAACCTTCATATTAATATAAAATACCCGCTTTAGCGGGTATAATATTTAGTTTTATGATTTTTTTCAGTCCCTTGTTATTAGCTTCTGTACACTGACATAGCTTCAAGGCGTTTTATTCTTTCTTCTATAGGCGGATGCGTAGAAAATAGTTTTTTAACTCCCGCCATTCTCATTGGATTAACAATAAACATATGGGCAGTAGCAGGTCCGACATTATCGAGCGGTTTTAATTGATTAACTGCAGAAATTTTTTTAAGTGCTGAAGCTAGTGCCAGAGGATTATGAGAAATGCGGGCGCCTTCTGCGTCTGCAGCATATTCTCTTGATCTTGAAACCGCTAATTGCAGCAGCGAAGCTGCAATGGGGGCAAGTATCATTAAAAATAAAGCAGCAATTCCGCTGTCATCATCTCGATCGCCTCCTCTGCCGCCGAACATCATAGCCCAGCCAGCCATTTGTGCGATAAAAGTAATCGTACCTACTATAGTAGAGGCAATTGTGCCTATTAAAATATCGCGATGTTTGACATGCCCAAGTTCATGTCCGATTACACCTGATAATTCTTCCCGTGATAATGAATTAATAATCCCCGTGGTAGCTGCTACCGCAGCGTGCTGAGGATTTCTACCCGTAGCAAATGCATTCGGAGTTTCATCCTCTATTATATAAATTTTCGGCATGGGGAGTCCGGCATTATGAGTAAGCTGTTGAACAACTGAAAATAATTCCGGTGCCGTATTATAATCTACCTGCTTAGCACGATACATTGAAAGTACAACTTTATCCGAAAACCAATAAGAGCCGAAATTCATAGCTAGCGAAAAGAAAAAGGCGATAGTCATTCCGTTTTGTCCGCCTACAAGATAGCCGACAAAAAGAAATAATATCATCATTAAAGTCATAAGGAAGGTAGTTTTTAGCGTATTCATTTTTTCTCCATAAAAATTACATTTTAAATTTAAATAAAGGGAAAAGGTTAATCAATGACAGAAAAAGAGGGATAATAATAAAATTATTCTCCTTTTTTTATTTTTTCCAGGTAATCCCATCGGACAAAAAGAGATTTAATATGCTCTTTTGCTTCTTCTAGTTTCTGGTTAAGCTCTTTTGTTTGAGCTGCATATTTTTCGTAATAATCCGGTGATGAAAAAATTGATTCTATTTTTTCAATTTCAGATTCTGCCTTTAATATTTCTTCTTCAATAGTCTCAAGCTCTTTATTTTCTTTCCACGAAAGCTTTTTTACATTTGCTTTAACTCTTGTATCTTCTTTTTTAACTTTTGGAGCTTCAATATTTTCTTCCTGTGTTCGGGAATTTCTTTTTTCAATATAATAATCATAATCTCCTTCGCTAAAATAAACCCCGTTTCCGGTTTCAAAAGATAATATCCCGTTACATACGCGATTAAGGAAATATCTATCATGGCTGACTACTATTAAGCAGCCATCGAATGACATTAATGCCTCCTCAAGAATGCGAAGAGTCTGCAGGTCAAGATCGTTTGTGGGTTCATCAAGGAGTAGGAAATTACCGCCGTTCTTCAGAATTCCCGCAAGCGTTAACCGGCTTTTTTCTCCGCCTGAAAGTCTTCCGACCTTTGTATTTATTCGATCATCTGTAAAAAGAAACCGGCGCAAATAAGTCCAGACATTTATATTTTGTTTCCCAAATTTAATTGTCTCATTTCCTTCGCCTATCGCCTTAGCAACTGTATCTTCATCATTAAGAAGCAAACGGTATTGATCTATATAATTAAATTCTGTCCTTTCTCCTATTTCAATTTTACCTGCCGTAGAACTTATTTCTCCTAATATAATTCTCAGAAGGGTTGTTTTTCCTACGCCGTTGCTGCCTATAATTCCGAGTTTCCGTCCGGGTTCAAAAATGAAATTAAAGTCCTTAAATAAAGTTTTTCCGCCTAGTTCCATTGTTAAATTTTTTAATTCTAAGACTTTTTTACCTAATTTTTCTGGTTCCGGAATAATTAGATCTACTTCTATTTCTTTTTCTTTTACTTCCTGATTTGCAACTTCATAATAATTATCAAGACGGCTTTTTGCTTTTGTTCTTCTGGCTCTTGGACCGCGATTTACCCATTCTAATTCCCTTTTTAAAAAGCTTTGGCGTTTTTTTTCTTCTATTTCACGAACTGACTCTCGCTCGGCTTTGTTTATAAGATAATCAGTATAATTTCCTTGATGTGAATAAAACTGTCCCGTAGAAAGTTCGACTATTCTATTTGCTATTCTGTCTAGGAAGTAACGATCGTGTGTTACAAAAATACAGCTTCCGTCATAATTTGATAAAAATCGTTCAACCCATTCAATTGAATTAGTGTCGAGATGATTTGTAGGTTCATCAAGAATAAGTAAATCCGGCTGCGATATTAATGCACGGCATAGAGCTACCCTTCTTTTTTCACCTCCGCTGAGTGAGTCTATTTCTCTATCAGGATGCGGGGCATTTAAGGATTCAATTAACATATTTATTCTTTTGTCAATATTCCAGCCGTCGCAGTGAAGAATTTTTTCCTCTAAAACAATTTTATTTTTTGAATCAAAAGGAGTTCGTGAATATTCATCTAAAAGATGTAATATGTATTCAGCACCGTCTTTTATATTTTGGAATACATTTTTTGAACTATTCAGGGTAAACTCCTGGGATAGAAATCCAATTACCAATCCTTTTTTCTTTGCGATATTTCCCGCATCCGGATCAAGGATACCGGAAATTATTTTAAGAAATGTCGATTTCCCTGCCCCATTTCGCCCTACAAGCCCTATTCTATCACCTTCATGGATAGACAGAGATGCTTTATTAAGGATTATTTGCTCACCAAAATGGACTTCTAATTCCGAAGCAGTAAGAATTACAGGATTTACATTATTTGGCATTGTTTATATCATATTAAAAGAGAAAATTTGCAAAGCAAATATAAGGTATTATTCCGGGGTTTGATTAGATAAATCAAAAACTATATGAGGTAATATTTATTTTTTTTACTTAGTTTTACCTTGCCTTTATTTCATAATATAATTAAATAGGTGACGAAATTTTTTGGAATTTTATGAAGATAAGAACTTTATTAGCTTTTTCGTTGTTTTTATTATTAAACATTAATTTATTCAGCCAAAATAATACATTTGATTTTTTAAAATTGGATTTGAGCGCTAGGGCTGCTTCATTAGGCGGCAGCTATGTTACTAATACAGATGACCCAAATGTCGTGTTTTATAATCCTGCCGGTTTATCTTTATTACAAGGGACTCCGGTTTCATTTTCATTTGTAAAGCATGTTTTAGATATTAATTTAGCTAGTCTGGTGTATTCTACTGAAATAAAAAATATCGGAAGGGTTGCCGGCGCAGTTGAATATATTAATTACGGCTCCTTTACTGCTGCCGATCAATCCGGAAATAAAACAGGGACTTTTGGTGTAGGTGAGTTGGCTCTTATTGCAGGATACTCAAATTATTTAAGTAACAATTTTTATTACGGCACAAACTTAAAAGTAATATATTCAAAAATTGATACCAGATCATCAAGCGCTATTGCTATTGACGCCGGATTGCATTATTCCATCAAATCTCAGCTTATTGAACTTGGCTTTGCAGTCACAAATATCGGATCTCAATTATCTTATTATTATTCAACAAAGGAAAATCTTCCGCTTGATGTTGTATTCGGCATATCTAAGAAAATGGAACATATACCGTTGCGGGTACTATTAGATTTTCACCATTTGAATAATGGCGGCAGTCTGGGTAAAATATTTAATAGTTATACGGTCGGCGCCGAGTTAATGCTGAGCAAAGCTTTTCAGCTTAGATTCGGATATAATAATCAGGAAAGAACTGATTTAACTATCGGAAGTTTTGCTGGTCTCGCAGGTTTTAATATTGGAGTTGGATTGGTTATCGCAAAATATAACTTTGATTACGGATTTTCTTCATTAGGACTTATGGGCTCTATCAATAGAATTACAATTTCTACGGCTCTTTAATGTCAAAAAATAAGTAAAAAGTGAGAGGGGAATTCTTTTAACTGGATTCACTTAAAGCGATTACAATATTATTTTATTGCTGTGGTTAATTTTTATATGGGGTTTTCAAATATTGCTGAGCAAATAACTTTGAATTGTTGAAGTCTTTAAGTGCTAAGGTTTTTTTATAATATTCTATTGCAATATCCCTTTTACCTTTCAAATCGTAAAGCATTCCCAGATACAAATATGAATTAATAAGAAATCCGGATGTTTCATCCTTATCAATTTGTTTTGAATAATCTTTGCATTGCTTGAAATAAATAATTGCAGAATCAATTTGATTAAGACTTTTATATTCATATCCTATATAATAAACGGCTTCCCGGCGCACTCCGGTATAATTATATCCGGGATAATTTTTATCAGCTTTTTGCAAAACATCTGAAAATATTTTAGATGCATTATTAAAATCTCCCTGTTTAGCGGAAATTCTTCCGCGCCATCTTTCAAATAATGGATTATCAGGGAAATCACTATTCAGCATTATTGCATATTTATCAGCCATAAAAGGATTGTTTTCAAAATTATAATACAGCGTCATTAGAAAATAGCGCGCTTCATACTTAGCATACTTTCCATTTAATGCTACATTAGTAATTTCTGTAATACCTCTATTCTTATTGCCCGGCGGAAAGAAAATCATTAATGGTTTCATAAGCGGATATTCCTCGGGTATGACCGCTGCATAATAATCATAAATTCCGAAACCAAGCTGTACATCTATATTTTTGGGATCAAGCTTGGCAGCATGCTCAACTATCGGCAGAGCAATGCGACCGTCATCAGCGGCTTTAAGCCAGCTGTCTCGGAAAGCTCTGAGTCTGCCTCTGAAACCTATTGCGCCGCCTTTAAAGAATAACGCATTTACGTCGTTCGGGTTTTGTTTTAGGATTTGATCACATTGATAGATAACGTCTTCCACCTTTTGATAAAAAACATCGTCATAGGACTCATTATCCGGATTTAAAAGGATTTTCCACCAATCAACCATTGCAAGGAAGAACCTTCCTTGAGGCATTTCAGGATAATCGGCTATCAATCCCCTAAAGGTTTTTTCAGCTTCGGTAAATTGAATTCCATAGATTTGTTTTATACCGGCGGTAACAGTCGAGTCAAATGCTGCTCCCTGAGAAAAAATCTTAGAAGCAGCAATAATCAATAGTATTAAGATTAACTTTTTCAATTAAGATCTTGAAATAATAAATTTCGAATGGATCTAAAAAGTTGAAAGCGATTTACAGCCACAGATTTAGCTTTTAGATATTTTATCAAGCAGATAGGAAGAAACATTATCTGCGTTTACACGAACCTGCTGCATAGAATCTCTTTCACGAACCGTAACCGATTGGTCCTCTAATGTTTGAGTATCGACCGTTATACAGAATGGG
Source organism: Bacteroidota bacterium (assembly GCA_021796135.1). The sequence goes on along the minus strand of JAJYOQ010000020.1, from coordinate 1,552 downwards.
GTTCCTGCTTCGTCCTGTCTTCTATATCTTCTGCCGACAGCTCCTTTATCGTCATAAAACACTTTAAGATTTCTTCTTAAATCCTGTTCAATTTTACGCGAAATTTCAGGCATACCATCTTTATTAACAAGGGGAAAGATAGCAGCTTTGATTGGAGACAACTTTGGATGAAATTTCAGCACAGATCTGACTTCACCGTTTACTTCTTCTTCGTAGTAAGCATCAACCAGAAAAGCCATAAATGACCTGCTGGCGCCGGCTGATGTTTCAATGATAAATGGGATAAATTTCTCTTTAGATTCTTCGTCAAAATATTTTAATGATTTACCCGAAAATTCTTCATGTCGGCTCAGATCGAAGTTAGTGCGGTTATGAATGCCTTCTATTTCTCCCCATCCAAAAGGGAAAAGATATTCTATATCCGTAGCTTCCTTAGCATAATGAGCTAATTTTTCTTTCGGATGATCATGATATCTTAATTTTTCTTTATTCATTCCTAATGAGTAAAACCATTGAAGACGTTCATATTTCCAATAGTCATACCATTTTTTATCATCCGAAGGTTTCACAAAAAACTGCATTTCCATTTGCTCAAATTCGCGGGTTCTAAAAAGAAAATTTTTAGTATTAATTTCATTTCTAAATGCTTTTCCTATTTGAGCTATACCGAAAGGAATTTTTTGGCGCGATGAACCTTGAACATTGAGGAAATTAACAAAGATGCCCTGTGCAGTTTCCGGTCTTAAATAAACTACAGAACCTCCGTCATCGACAGGTCCGACAAAAGTTTTAAACATCAAATTAAATTTTCTGGCTTCTGTAAATGTTCCTTTATTGCCGCACTGAGGGCAGTTTATTTCAGCAAGCAGGTATTTCCCCAGCTCATTATTCTCAAGTATATTATTAAAAGTTTCTCCCAATTCATTTTCTGAAAAGTTTTTCACATCATCATGGGATAAATTAAAAAGTAAATTATTTTTGGAGACATGTTCAAGAAATGATTCAATAGATTTTCTTTTCTTTTTTTCTGCGATTAAGTCTGAAAGTGTATCAAGTCGATAACGTGATTTGCATTGTTTACAATCTATCATAGGATCTGTAAAATTTTCTATATGTCCGGAAGCTTCCCATACGCGGGGATGCATAAGAATTGAAGCATCCAAACCTTCTATGTTTTCCCGATAGGTCATGAACTTCCACCATTCTTCTTTTACATTTTTCAGAAGCTCAACTCCTAGCGGACCATAATCCCAACAACCGTTTAAACCGCCGTAAATTTCACTTGATTGAAATACAAATCCTTTTCTCTTTGCTAAAGAAACTATTTTATCAATTTCTGACTGATTATTTTTTTGCTTTTCGATCTTATTATACTCCTGGACAATTTTTTACTTAATTACAAATATAACAAAAGGGATGGTATTTTGAATAGGCTATTTTTTAGCTAACAGAGTATTTAATTCACTATTAAGATATTTATGGATATTAACCTGTGATTTGGTCAGCCGGCTTTCTCTTTGTTTGATTAAGGTTAATAATGAAAGTGATTGAA
>JAJYOQ010000297.1 GCA_021796135.1 Bacteroidota bacterium | reverse complement strand
CAGTAAGTACATTACTATTTTCTTTAGTTGTTTGGTTAATGATGGACTGGTATGAGAAAGCAGATGTTAAGTCAAATGAAAAATATATTATTTTAATGGCTTATCTTATCGGTCTTTCAACTGGTGTCCATTTGATGAGCGTTCTTGCCGTGCTTACCTTTATTAGTGTAGTAGTAATGAGAAAATATGTGACCGACGATGAGATGTACAAAAAATCGGCTTACTTATTTTTAATTCATATTGGAATTCTTCTCGTAATTGCCATTGGATTATGGGCATCCCAAACAAGCACTATCCCGCCTACATCAGAACAATTTCACGCCTTTGATTTTAAATTCAAATGGATAATGCTCGGTGTATCAGCTATTTTTATGGGCGCATCATGGAAAAAGGTTTTTAACAGAAATTCTTTCTATGTACCGTTAATGATAGGTGCCGTTGTTCTTGCAGTCGCATATCCGGGAGTCGTAAAAATATTCCCGTCACTTCTACTTGCAATAGGCGGGCCCGATATCGGAACAAATCTACTAATTCTTGTACTAATTTTAGCCGTTTTGATTTATGTTACTTTCTGGTCGGCAAAGAAGAACAAACAAATACTCCATGTTGCATCATTAAGTCTTTTGTTTACTCTTCTTGGCTTTACGACTTATGCGATGATAATTATCCGCTCCAGCCAACACACCCCTATGAACGAAAACTCACCGGATAATTTCAAAAAATTGATGTATTACCTTGGCCGTGAACAATATGGCGACTTCCCTATTTTCGAAAGAAGGTTCTCCCAGGAACCAAACCAGCAAGGCATATACACAAATTACAGCAGTGACCTGGACTTTATATGGCGCTACCAGTTAAACCACATGTTTAACCGTTATCTTCTTTGGAATTTTGCCGGTAAGATCTCCACTAACCAGGATGCCGGTGTTAAATGGAGCCAGCTATACGGAATACCGTTTTTAATAGGACTGCTGGGACTCTATTTCCACTTTAGGAAAGACTGGAAAATGGCGTCAGCTTGGCTGATCTTGTTTATCTTCATGGGTTATTTAATTGCATTTTACCAAAACCAGCAGCAGCCTCAACCGCGCGACAGATTTTACTTTTACCCCGGAGCATTTTTTGTATTCGCAGTATGGATTGCAATAGGAATTCGAGAGATAGCCGGACTGATAATCGAGAAAATAAAGAATCCTTCTACGGCAAGAACAGCGGTTTTTGCGTGTCTTGGATTGGGGCTATTATTAATCCCGGGCAATATGTTAAGAACAAATTACTTTTCACACGATCGCTCGCACAATTGGCTCCCTTGGGATTTTTCATACAATCTTCTTCAAAGCTGCAAACCAAATGCTATCTTATTCACTAACGGCGATAACGATACCTTCCCGTTGTGGTATTTGCAGGATGTAGAAGGTGTAAGGCAAGATATTAGGGTTGTCTGTTTAAGTCTTGCTAATACCGATTGGTATAATCTTCAATTAAAAAATAACTCGCCTTACGGAGCGATGAAAGTAAAATTCGGTATGTCCAATGATGAAATAAAGCAGTTGCAGCCGATTCAGTGGCAGCCGCAAGTAATTACAATCCCAGTATCGAAGGAAGCCATTAAAGAATTTAACGTAACTGATACTTCGGTCATCAAGAACGGAGACATCACCTTTACTATGAATAATACGCTGCAGTTCGGAGATGTAAAAGCAATAAGAATCCAGGACCAGGTAGTGTTAGATATAGTTAAAAATAATTTGTGGGACCGCCCGATCTATTTCGCCTCGACGTGCTCGCAGGATTGCTTTATCGGAATGGACAATTACCTTGATATGGAAGGATTAGCCTCCCGTCTTGTTCCTGAAAAACTAATCGGGGCTAATGATGTCAATCCAGATATTACTTACAAAGATTTATTTGATATTAATCCTTCATACTCAAAAACATATTTACCCGGTTTTAAGTTTAGAGGGGTAAACGATAAGAGAGTATTCTTTGATGAGACAGAAACACGACTTATTCAGAATTACAGAAACGTTTATGTTCGTCTTGCTTATTATTATTTGAACGTAGCAAAGAACGATAGTCTATGCATAGCAACATTGGATCAAATGGATAAAATAATTCCTAAGTCGAATATTGATATAGATTACCGGTTCTTATATGACATAGGAAATTTATATTATGCAGCAGGAGACACTAGCAAGTACAAACTGATAGCTGCTGATGTTGAGAAACAAGCACTTCAAAATCTTGACGTAAGCGCAAATGATTTGCAATCACCATACAATGCTTATAGTATTCTTGAAAGGATTTACGTGAACTTAAAAGAATATGACAAGGCTATCGGTATCCTTCAGAGATTGGAGACCTATTATCCGAATGCCGGAGGCATTAAGACTGAGATTCAGCAATTGCAGCAGATGAAGCAGGCGAATGCAGCTCTTCAGAAATAAGATTAACTATATAAGTTGAGACAAAAAAGCCCTTTGAGAATTTTACTCATAGGGCTTTTTTTTTCATTTCATTCGGGGACTGAAACAGAGTCTCATTTATCTTTTTGTCATTCCGGGCTAGATCCGGAATCTCTGACTTATTTAGTGGGAGATTCTGATTGCCGTCATTCTGACAAATGCAAAGATATACTTTCGTCAGAATGATAGTGAAAATATTTAGGGGATATGGGTTATCCTTTTTGATTTTTCCTTTTAATTCTTATTGAGTCCAAACCCATAATAGCAGCATACTTTTTTATAGTGCTTTTAAAGGAAAAATAAGTACCTGAAAATAACACGGACAGGAACATTACAATAATCAACGAGGTCAATCTTTTAGGCCCGGTCTTAACTATTGGATCTTGAGCGAATTCTTTAATATTTAAAACAGGCGTGTCTTTTACTTCGGCAATCTTAGCTAACTCAAGTTGTTTGCTTAGTTCTAAATAAACTGCATTCCTTATTTCCGCGTTTCTCTGAAGTCTGGCTTGCTGTAGCATCAATTCCGGTGACTGGATTACCATTCTATTCTGTTGCTTAAAATACATTAATTTATTTTCGGCAACGTTTAATGAATCCTTTACTTGCATTAGTCGTGCCGCAATGTATTGGCTCTGTTCCGATGCGTATGATTTACGCTTGGTTCTGATATAGGTGTCAAGCGATTCAGCTATCTTATTTACCACATCAGCTGATAGTTGTGCTTCCGGCATTTTCACTGAAATAGTTAGAATCTTAGTCATCCGGTCTACATCTGAAGTAAGTCTTCCCTTTGATAAGCCTTTAAAGGCTTTTAAAAACATGTCCCGTTTTTGTAGGTTAGAGGACAAACTTTTGTCGGGCTTTATTTTAAAGTATTGAATCAGATTAACTGAATTGGGAAATTTTTCTGTCTTGTATTTAGCATATATTACAGGCGATAATACTGCTTCGCTGGTTACTAAGTTTTGATATATCTCCGTCGGAGAGCCTGAACCGACGCTTACGCCTGCAAGAGAAGCAAGTCCGCCAAGCTGACCTAGTGACGATTCCTTACCACCATAATCCGGCAATATTGTTACGGTGCTGTCATAATAAGGTTTTGTAAGAAAAATTAAATAAACCAATGTCATGATTAAAACAACAACGTTAAAAATTATAAATTTCTTCCGCATATCCCATAAGTTACTTAGATAAGGTCGTACTTTTTCAACCATCTGTTGAAAGCGGATATCAAAAGGTATTTCTTCTTCGATCTCGCCGTTAGAAACAAATTGTCTATTTACCCCCTGTTTTGTTCCCTCAGAAGGACTTAAGCTCGATGGTTGATCTTTATTTTCGTTTGGCATATATATATTAAATTATTATTGAGTAAGTTCAAAATAAATTATTTCTATAAAAGTGCTCTAAAAAAACAATTCTCTTAGAGGATTCTCATTTGCATATTAATACTTCTTAATTGTAAACAGCAGCACTGCGGCAGAAGAAACCACGGTAACAATATCCCGGATTATAGGCCATGCATTAGTGCTGGGCTGTTCAATATAAGAAGGCACAAAAATAGTAGAGCCGGATAAAATCGATGGATTAGGAATAAAGAACCAGCCCGACGAATTCCATTTTTTACCGTTGGGAAGTATCACTATATCGTCGCCCTTGTAGGATGTTTGAGTGTACCCTCCCGCTTGACTAATATAATAGGAAATATCCTCTCCGTCTTTAAAAGGTACTGTGGAAGGCAAGTTAACATCTCCAACGACTGTTATTGTCCGCGGGTCTTTCGGGATGACTAATTGATCCCCAGGCTGTAATTCAAGATTATAAATTGAAGATGAATTATCCTTAATGTTATCCCAGCTAATCGGTATCCTATTTCCTAATTCTGCTTGAAAAACAGAGGCGTCATATATAGGACGACCATTATAATTCTTATAAAGAAGACTATCCGGAATATTTACTCTTTGTAATGCCTGTAAGATAGGATTGCCGCGTAATAAATATATACCATCTCTGTATGCTGTTTCCTTAAAACCTCCGGCTCTCGTTATAAAGTCGGATAATTTTTCCCCGCGGTATAGAATTGAATAAGAACCGGGGAATTGAACTTCGCCGGTAATGCTAATAACACCTTTAAAGTTTTTGCTTGTATCTGTTTTAATAAATACACGGTCATAGTCTTCAAGTTTAAAGTCATCCGATTTTTTTTCATTCCAATAGTCAGTCGGCAGATTAACCGTGAACTTTTGAGCGTAAGTACTTGTACTAGTCGTATCCATTCTTACAATTTCAATATTCTTAGTCGTAGCAAAATCAGTTACGCCGCCTGCAAGCACAATAAGGTCTGTCAGCGTCATGTCTTTGAACCGTGTGAATTTCCCGGGATTTTTCACTTGTCCGTATATTTCTACGCTTCTGGTTGGATAGAAGCTATCCTGCTTATAAATTTGGATTTCATCACGGTTTTTTAGAGTAATGTTATTTGAAGGATCTCCGGAAAGAGCTTTGGCTAAATCAAATCCTATAATTTCTTTTTTCTCGGTAGGTAATGTCCTTATCAAAACCGCTTTGTCTAAAAATGCATCCGGGAAAAGACTATCGGCTTTAAATATTAAATCGCGTACAGTCATTTCCGGGCTCATCAATTCATAAACTCCGGGCTTTCTTACATCGCCGCTAATAACTACTCTGTTTTGGGGCAGTGTGTTGATATTAGTGATATCAACAACATCTCCGTCATCTAATTTGTAATTACTATTAGTAAGTTGGTTAACGTTAGAAAAATTTAAGTCTAAACTCAGAATATTATTTGTGTAATCTTTTCTTTGGTTAAATGGGATTATTCTTTCAATATGTACGCTTTGAAAATAAGCATTGAAGCTTACGCCTCCGGCATATTTCAATAAATCCTGTAATGTCCTCAGCATTT
>JAJYOQ010000296.1 GCA_021796135.1 Bacteroidota bacterium | reverse complement strand
TTAGATATTTCTTTACTATGAAAGATCAGTCCACATTTCCCTATACTTCAGTAGTAAAGCTAACTTCCGTTTATATACTTTTTTACTATAAACAGGCAGCCCACGACCTCGGTCGTGGGTATAGAAATACGAACTAATCTATAAGTCGTTTCAACGACTTATCATTTTCTTTTCCATGAAATTTTATCACCGGTTTTAATTTTATATTTGTCAGTAAATCCTAAGCTCACCTCAATTACATACATTGCGGGCGCCGTTGAAGCATAAGTTTGATCGGATAAAGTTTTAGTAGCATGCTGTATAGTTACAATTTTGTCCTTAGAATTCACAAAAATCATATCCAACGGTATATATGTATTTCTCATCCAAAAATTTTGTATAGTGTCAATAGGAAAAATAAAAAGCATACCTTGATTTTCTTCCATGCTCTTGCGGAACATTAAACCGAGCTCCCTGTCAAAATCATTGTCCGCAATTTGAATATCAATAGTTGACTTTACCGCGTTACTCGCGGAGTCAATAAAAGTTAATTCGCCGTCTTTTCTAAACATAAAATCTTTATTGCTGTTATCCTTTTTAGGGAGATTAGTTATTATAAGAAATAAAATTACTGCCGCCAACAGGACAGCAGCAATAATTTTAATTGTACCGTTTATTTTTTTCTCCCCTTCTTTTTTCACCGAAAAACTCTTTGACTGAATTTTTACATTCTTTTGCATTAGACCGCCGATTATATTAAAAATTTATGAGACAAACATATAAAAATTTATTCACAACAAAATGAATTTATTTCTCTATAACTTTGTATCAATAAAAAAACAAACTTCATTTTTGTGATAAATTATGAAACCCAAAATAATAGAGCGCCAAAAAATAAATCTGAATGATACTCAAACAAAGATGCTTATCAGCGGCTGGGGAAAGGAAGTTTTTGAAAATTCAGTTGTAGAGAAAATTGTTTATTTATCCGACGGATTAAAAGTTAAAGGCTATGTTGCTTATCCTGAAGATAAATCAAAAAAATATCCTTGTGTAATTTGGAATAGAGGAGGCGTAAAGAATGACGGAGCTATTGACAGCTTTACTGCCCGCGGAATGTTCGGGCAGCTTGCAAGTTGGGGATATGTTGTATTTGCATCTCAATATCGTGGAAATGCCGGAGGCGAAGGCAACCCACAGCTTGGCGGCGAAGAAGTGAATGATATTCTAAATTTAATTCCGCTTGCCAAAGAATTTTCTTTTGCGGATGATGATAATTGGGGAATCGAAGGCTGGAGCCGCGGAGGGATGATGACATATTTAACTTTGAAAAAAAATCACAACTTTAATTGTGCTGTTTTGGTTGGTGCAATTTCAAATTTCAGACAGCACTTTGAAAAAAATCCGCAGTCGGAAGATCATTATAAAGAATTTATCGGTGATAAAAATATTGATGAAGAAATTGAAAAACGTTCCGCGATAAATTTTGTAGACCAGCTTCCGAATATTCCCTACTTAATTGTCCACGGAGTTGATGATAAAATTGTTTCACCGTTGCAAGCAATAGAAATGTCCCGGAAAATGATTTCTTTGAAAATCCCTCACCGGTTAATTCTTTTTGAAGGCGGCGATCACTTTCTTAAAAATCACCGAAAAGAATTAGACCTGATAAGAAAATTTTGGTTTGATAAATATCTGAAATAATATCAAATGAATTTCCCTGCCGTATCTTCCGCAGAAGAATCTTTGTAGTAACTAATTGGCAGGCAGTTTACGGAAAAATAGTACCCAAGGCAGTTGTAAATAATAATTTGAATCAGGGTGAAAATATTACCAGCTATTTTGTAGGTTGTTATCCTAACCCATTTAATCCTTCAACAATAATAAATTATCAACTTCCGGAAGCCGGTCTAGTATCGTTAAGGATATATGACTCAATGGGTAGGTAAAAACACTTGTTAATGAACAAAAAGATAAAGGATCATACAATATAAGCTTTGATGCATCTCATCTATCAAGCGGCGTATATTTCTATCAGCTAAGAGCTGGAGACTTTGTTTCAATAAAGAAGATGGTTTTACTCAAATAATGATTGAATGATTTACTGAAAGTATATTCCCCATTGGCAAATTATCTACGTAAAACTACGTAGATAAATCTACGTAAAATTACTTACGTAAAATTACGTAGATAAAACTACGTAAAATTACTGATGTTTTTAGTAAACAATTATTTTATGTTCACATTGTCTTTTAGGATATAAAATTTTGAAAGGGAAAATAGGTGAGTAAATTTTATGAATTTGTCTTATCACGAAGACATCAATCCTTGTCGTTATTGCTATCCTTAATAACGCTTTTCATATTACAAAGTTGTAAAAGCCCAACCGGCCCAGTAGAGTCTCAGCCCGGTAGAAGAGACTACACTTGGACGGTAGATACGTTATTTTCACCAGTAAATGTACTATCAACAATCTGGGGTGCATCGCCAAATGATGTTTGGATAACGGGCGCAGGAGGTACGGTAAAGGATAGGCTATTTCATTTTGACGGGACAAAATGGACAAATTATGAAGTGCCTCCGGGATGTAATGGTAATGTGTTATATGGTTTTAGTGGAAATAATGTCTGGATGGGTGGAGATGATGGCAATATCTGGCATTTCGACGGTAAGAGCTGGACATTAAATTTTACATACCAACCAAATGGATGGCAAACAGTAAACATTATGGATATTTGGGGCACAAACGCTGCGGATATATACGCAGTCGGGGTAGTTTTTTATGATCATCAAATGTATCAAAGGGGATTTATTTTGCATTATGACGGTACTGAATGGAAAAAAGTTTATGAAGCAAATTTCTATTCGCAATTCGGAAAGATAAGGGAAGAAAACAGCAAAGTTTATATAGATAATCTTCAGTTCAGCTATGGCATTAACGGAGCTCCGGACACGATTCAGGTTTATGAATATAATGATAATTCATTGACAAAAATCTATTCAAATACTCTTGATAAAATAACGTACGAATCTTTTAATATGATAGGCGAGGCTGTGTATTTTGTAATATCCCAGGATGTATTTAGGTATATAAACGGAAATTTTGTAAAGCAGTTTTCAATTAACGAACCTAATTTCGGATATCAAATTTACGGCAGGAACCCGGAAGATATATTTATAAGAATGAGAGACGGGCTCGCACACTATAATGGTACAGAAGTTCAATATCTATTTAAGTTTTCTAACAACTTTACAAGTATAATGAGTGTTCCTGCAATATTTGAAAAAGAAGTATTTTTTGCTGTTTGGGATCCTATAAGCAATATCAACATGGTATTACATGGAAAATTAAAATAATTGAGAATTGAAATGATTAAAAAAATATTTATGCCTATAGTTATAACAATTTTATTATTGGTGAACTCATGCAAGGATAAAATAACCGGACCGGTAGAGTCTCAGCCCGGTAGAAGAGACTACACTTGGACGGTAGATACGTTATTTTCACCAGTAAATGTACTATCAACAATCTGGGGCTCATCGCCAAATGATGTTTGGACAACGGGCGCAGGAGGTACGGTAAAGGATAGGCTATTTCATTTTGACGGGACAAAATGGACAAATTATGAAGTACCCCCTGGATGTTATGGAAATGTACTATATGGATTCAGTACAGATAATGTGTGGATGTGTGGAAGTGGTGGAAAGATTTGGCATTTCGACGGTAAGAGCTGGGCTCTCAATTTTACATATCAGCCGAATGGATTGCAGACAGTAGAGATCCAGGATATCTGGGGAACAAATCCAAATGATGTTTATGCTGTCGGAGTAGTTGTGTATGACAACCAAATGTTTCAAAGGGGATTTATTTTGCATTATGACGGTGTTGAATGGAAAAAAGTTTATGAAGCAAATTTCTATTCACAATTCATTAGAGTAAGAGAAGAGAACAGTAAAGTCTGTATAGATAATTATCAGTTAAGCTATGGCATAAACGGCGCATCTGATACGGTCCAATTTTATGAGTTCAATGGAAGCGGATTAATAAAAATATATACCAATACATTGGACAATATTTCATTTGGAGTTTTTAATGATATAGGAGGGGAAATATACTTCTTAATATCTCAGAATGTCTATAGGTATATAAACCGAAATTTTGTAAAGCAGTTTTCAATTAACGAACCTAATTTCGGATATCAAATTTACGGCAGAAACCAGGAAGATATATTTTTAAGAATGAGAGACGGACTAGCGCATTATAATGGTACAGAGGTAGAATATCTATTTAAATTTTCTAACAACTTTACAAGTATAATGAATGTTCCTGCAATATTTGAAAAAGAAGTATTTTTTGCTGTTTGGGATCCTATAAGCAATATCAACATGGTATTACATGGAAAATTAAAATAATAATAAAGGAGTAGTAAAAAGCTTAAAAAAGATAAATAGTATTTGCGGTACTATCTGTTTTATTAAAATAGCTCCACAAGGCTGGCTACCTTTTGCGATGAACAAAAAGATAAAGGATCATACAATATAAGCTTTGATGCCTCCCATCTTTCAAGCGGCGTATATTTCTATCAGCTAAGAGCTGGAGAATTTGTTTCAATAAAAAAGATGGTTTTACTCAAATAATGATTGAATAAATTACTGATTGTTTTATTGAGCCGCTTTATGCGGCTCTTTTTTTAACGTAATCCGTAAAAACGAAACTGCGGGTCAACTCCTCCTTTTTATGGCACAAACTCGATCTATTATATTCTTATTTTAGTATCGCTGATTATTTTTCAAATGATTCCTGCGTCACTATACCTCCTTCAAATAGTGCAAAATATTGTATCTTTTAGCCAAATGAATTAAATTTCTTAGGCATTTTTAACCATGATTCTAACCAGTTTAAGTCTTTTCCAGAGGCTCATTTAACGTATTTTAGTGAAAAGCCTACAGCGCAAAATCAATTTTACTGGCGAAACAGACATAATTTTTTCTGATAATTGAAATTTGAAAAGAGGTAACTTAAATGAACGATGAAAAATCAAAAGAACAAGAATTTATTGATACTGAAACAAGGGAATGGCTGTACTCGCTTGATTATGTTTTGGAGCATGGCGGTCCCGAAAGAGTTATAGACATACTACAGCAGCTTCAAATTAGAGCACATAAAGCGGGTGTTAATGTCCCCTTTTCTGCAAACACACCTTATATAAATACCATTCCGCGCGAACAACAGCCCCCTTTTCCCGGTGATAGAGAAATTGAAAGAAGAATTAAAAGCCTCATTCGCTGGAATGCAATGGCTATGGTGGTCAAAGCTAATAAATTAGAACACGGTATCGGCGGGCATATCTCTACATACGCTTCGGCAGCTTCTTTATATGAAATAGGCTTCAATCATTTCTTCCGCGGTAAAGGTGAAGATTACGACGGCGATCAGATATTTTTTCAGGGCCATGCCTCTCCCGGAATTTATGCAAGAGCTT
>JAJYOQ010000295.1 GCA_021796135.1 Bacteroidota bacterium | reverse complement strand
ATATATGCCCCACCTGAAAAAATACATTTTATAAAAGAGGAAATAGTAGAACGTACTTATTTTGGAAAGCCTGAAGGTTCTTTCCAAACCGGTGATACATTGTTAAATAAGATATGGTCTGTTGGCGTTAAAACGCTCCGTTCCTGTAGTGAAGATGCGCTTATTGACAATCCGACTAGAGAACGAGGTGAATGGACAGGTGACGTTGTTTCGGTAGGGATGGACATTGCTGACGCTGCATATTCTGATCTGCGATTATTAAGACGGGGTCTTATTCAATCTGCTGAGTGCGCCCGTTCCGACGGATTGGTAGCCGGTCTTTCTCCCGGCGGGACAGCTTACCTTTCAACTTATGCTGCTCAGTGGGTTACAGCTTGTATTCATTATTGGGAATTAACGGGTGATATAAAATTATTGGATAAGTTATTCCCTTACGCTGAAAAAGATATTGAAGCCTTTGAGAAGCAAACAACGAGCGAAGGTGTAACAGACTCATTAGGATGGGCATTTGTAGATTGGGGTTATGTTAGAAACCCGGGTCTATCCGACATGGGAGTTAATCTATATTATTTAGCTGCTCTTCGTGATATGACTCGTTGGTGCGATGCAATTGGTAAAAGGGAACTTAGTAATCATTACCAAACATTAGCCAAGGATATGACGGCAATTATTAATAGATATTACATTTTGGAATTTCAAAAGGGCGGAGATGCCTGGAAACGTATAGGATATCATCGTGCAGTGCTTGGATTGAGACTTGGATTCTTTGATGGTACTCAAGAAAAAGAGTGCATAGAATATATCAAAAGACATATGCTAAAATGTTTTCCAAATGATACAACGGCACCGCGTCTAAGTGATCCGGAAGTAAATAATTCACGACTAATTACACCATACTTTGGACACTATGCAATGCCCGTATTAATTGAACATGGAGAAATGGATTTTGTGCTTAATCAGTATCGCAAAGATTGGGGATGGATGCTGGGAGACGATAGGACGACATGGCTTGAAGTATTTGATACCCGCTGGAGCCACTGTCATCAATGGTCCGGTTGTCCTACCTGGCAAATGTCCCGTTATTTACTCGGATTACAGCCTCATTATGATTTGGGCAATCGGCATTTTGTATTTGTATTAAATCCCGGCTCACTCAAGAATGCAAAGGGAGCGATACCTTTGTATGGAGGCGCAGGAGTTATTAAAGTAGAGTGGTCGCGTCAGTCAGATGGATTACACTACCATTTAGAAACCCCGGTTCCAATATATCTGCATATAGATGGAAAACAGTATGGACAAAAATCTAAAGTAGTCCATATAGAAAAAGAATTTGATACAGTATTCAAAAACTTATAATATTTTTATTTAGGACAAAATGAATTCAAACAAAACAAAAATCGGATTATTCTCAATTGGTCTTAATACTTATTGGGATCAATTTCCGGGACTTTTAGATAGACTTGAAGGTTATCGGAAAAACATTTTGAAACGGATAAGCAATGATGATGTTGAAGTAATCGATGCTCAAATGGTAGACACTGTTGAAAAAGCACGTTTGGCTGGTGATATGTTTAATAAGGAAGGTGTTTCACTCATTTTCCTTTATGTATCCACTTATGCTCTTTCATCAACTGTATTGCCGGTAGTTCAAAAGTCAAAAGTCCCAGTGATAATTTTAAATCTTCAACCAGTACCGGCGATTGATTATGCAGCATTTAACAAACTTGGTGACCGCGGAAAAATGACAGGTGAATGGCTTGCTCATTGTCAGGCATGTTCGGTACCGGAGATTGCAAGTGTATTCAACCGTTCGGGTATCAAGTATGAATTTGTAACCGGTTATATGGAAGACCAAACAGCCTGGAGTGAAATAGAAGACTGGATTGACGCAGCCCGCGTCGCTGAAGTGATGCGCACAAATAGCCTCGGTATTTTGGGACATTACTACAGCGGCATGCTTGATGTCTATACCGATCTAACCCAGCAATCAGCTATTTTTGGTACTCATATTGAAGTTGTTGAAATGTGTGAAGTAAAAAAATATCGCGATGAAATTACGGATCCGGAAGTAAAAGAGAAAATTAATGAATTTAATAAAGAATTCGAAATCTCACCTGAATGTGCATTTGATGAACTTGAACGTGCTGCCCGTACATCCATTGCTCTTGACAAGCTTGTGCGTGTCCATAATCTTGGTTCCTTGGCATACTATTATGAAGGTACTTCAGGAAACGAATATGAAAATATTGTAACGTCAGTGATAGCCGGGAATACTCTTTTAACCGGTAAACACATTCCTGTTGCAGGCGAATGTGAAGTGAAAAACGCTCAAGCTATGAAGATAATGGATACATTCGGAGCAGGCGGATCTTTCTCAGAGTTTTATGCCATAGATTTTAATGATGATATTATAATGCTGGGACATGATGGTCCTGCCCACTTTAAGATTGCTGAAGGTCGAGCTAAGTTAGTACCATTGCCGGTATATCATGGTAAACCGGGCAAAGGTTTATCAATTCAAATGACAGTTAAAAATGGGTCGGTGACCCTATTGTCAGTAGTACAGGGCAAAGACGGAATTTTTTTACTTACTGCAGAAGGGGAATCGGTAGAGGGTCCGGTACTTGAAATAGGTAATACCAACAGCCGCTATCGTTTTTCAATAGGAGCGCGTGAGTTTATCAATCGCTGGTCAAAACAAGGACCAGCACATCATTGCGCAATTGGTTTGGGGCATATTGCCGGAAAGATCGAAAAATTTGGAATTCTTCTTGGAGTTCCAACAGTAAAAATTTGTTGACTAATCGGAGACTTTGAATTATCATGTATCGAAAAATTGTTCAGATTCATTTTTTGATTGTAATCTTTTGCACAAACATTTCTTTTTCTCAGCAAAGACACATTCCTAATGTTTTTATCGATTATCCTTACATTGATTTGAATTACATTAAAGAGCAGATCCCTATTGTCAATTATGTCCGCGACCAGAAAGAGGCAGATATTCATGTCCTCTTTACCTCACAAAAAACCGCTGCCGGCGGGACATATTTTACGATATATTTTATAGGACAGAATAATTTTACAAATTTAAAAGATACCGTAAAGTATTTAACAAACCAGAACGATACAGAAGATATATCTCGAAAGAAAATGGTAAAGGCTCTTGAATTGGGCTTTTTCGAATATCTTGTCAAATCAGGATTATCCGATAAAATAAACATATCATATACAGAACCGCAAAAAAAAGTTAATCAAAAAGATGACTGGGATTATTGGCTTTTTAGAACAAGCTTAAACGGAAATTTTAACGGTCAAGCAAATCAAAAAGCGATGTATCTGAACGGATCATTCTTTGCAGACAGAGCTACCGAAGATTCTAAAATTAATATTAACATTAGTTCATCATACAACGAAAACAGGTACACTTATAATAGTGGGACGGAGACGACAGAAATATTAAATCTTTCAAGGGCTCAAAGTTTTAGTACTTATATTGTTAAGTCAATTGATAGTAATTGGTCCTGGGGTATTTGGGGAGGAATTGTTTCCTCAACTTATGCTAATATAAATATCAGCGCTTATGTTGCACCCGGTATTGAGTACAACATTTTTCCATACTCAGTATCAAATGAAAGACAATTTAGAATTGATTATCAGGTTAAGCATATTTATAATAAATATATACAAGAGACGATCCTATTCAAAAAGGAAGAGGATTTATGGAGCAATTCCTTAAATTTGACGCTTTCATTGATAAGACCTTGGGGGAATATGAGCATAAATGCCTCTGGTTCGAATTATTTGAATGATTTTAATTTGTTTGATTTAGGTGTTAGTAGTAGTGTATCGATGGAATTATTTAATGGTTTATCAATTAATCTTAATGTTGGCTATTCAAAAATCCAAGATCAAATATCCTTACCTCTGGCCAGCGAAACCCTTGAAAATCTTCTGACACAGAATGTACAGATACAAACAAATTTCAGTTACTGGGGTGGTTTTGGTATCTCGTATTCATTTGGTTCAATATATAATAATGTAGTTAATCCACGTTTTGGTGGAGGGTAAAACAATTATTTTTTTAAAATCATTCTTTCAATTTATTAAAATACAAGGAGTTCATCCATGATTGCGAATCCAATTCTAGGTGTAATTTTTCATTGGCTCGGAGGCTTAGCTTCCGGCAGTTTTTATGTACCATTCAAAGTTGTAAAGAAATGGTCGTGGGAAGTTTATTGGCTATTAGGCGGTGTCTTTAGCTGGATAATTGCTCCTTGGGTACTTGGCTTAATATTGGTTCCACATTTAACCCAGGTTTTGGGTCAACAGCCGTTCAGTGTCTTAGCATGGACATTTTTCTGGGGACTGCTTTGGGGTGCGGGAGGACTGACGTATGGTTTAACAATGCGTTATCTTGGTCTTTCCTTAGGCACTGGGATAATTTTGGGACTCACTGCTCTCTTCGGTACTTATGTGCCTCCAATTTTTGACGGAACTATTGGAGCAAAACTTAGTGCAATTCCCGGACAGGTTATCCTCATTGGATCGGTATTTGCGTTAATGGGTATTGTGCTTACTGCTGCAGCCGGTTTATCAAAAGAAAAAGAAATGAGCGAGGAGCAGAAACGCAACTCAATCAAAGAGTTTAATTTACGAAAGGGGATATTGGTAGCGATATTTTCCGGAGTAATGAGTTCATGCTTTGCTTTCGGGCTTGATTCAGCAGTTCCAATATCTACTACTGCGCTACATTATGGCTCTAATCCGATTTGGACTGGATTACCGAAGATAATAGTGATTACAGCAGGAGGTTTTGTGACAAATTTAGTGTGGTGTTCATATCTGTTAATTAAGAATCGAACATTCGGTGAATATTTCGGTCGCACTGAATCACCGGCAGAAAGTAAAACTCAACCTCGAGTTGTTGGTGAAACAATTGCAGCGCTTGATCCGGCTGACCCGCCTTCACGTGTTCCTTTACTCATTAATTATGTCTTCAGCGCCCTAGCCGGAATTACTTGGTACTTCCAATTTTTCTTTTATACTATGGGAGAAACGCAAATGGGAAAATACCGGTTTTCGAGCTGGACATTACACATGGCAAGCATAATTATATTTGGTTCTTTATGGGGAATTTTTCTTAAAGAGTGGAAAAATACCAGTGGTTTATCAAAGTTTTTACTAGGTATGGCAATATTCACACTCGTTGCTGCCACGATTATAGTGGGGTATGGAAACTTATTAGGACTGCAGATTGGCGGTCATTAGAATTAATTAAAAACGCATAGGACAAATTATGGATAAAATTGCTTTTAAGATGAAGTTAAAGCCCGGATGCAAAAAGGAATACAAACGTAGGCATGATGAAATTTGGGCAGAGTTAAAAGAGTTGCTTTCAGAAAGCGGGGTACAAGATTATACGATTTTCCTTGACGAAGAAACAAATACTCTTTTTGCTGTTCAATATCAGGAGGGAGATTCTTCCTC
>JAJYOQ010000294.1 GCA_021796135.1 Bacteroidota bacterium | reverse complement strand
ATTCCTAAAAGCTCTAACTGAGGTCCTTTCTGAGGAAGCAATTGCATAATTAATTTTTTATGGAATAGACTAATTCTTTCCATTATTCCAACATTCCATTACCCCAAAGGGAAATCTTGAGAAAGGTGACTTAGTAATTTTTATTTCATCAATATTTTCTGTTCAAGATATTTCTCTTAGTAATATGCCTGTCTTAAAAGTGATTCAAAACAAAATATATTAACCTTCGATAGGCTCTTTTTATTTATATTTGTGTCAGAATTATTTATTCTTATCAAGTTTTCCTAAATATTCCAATAAGTAAATGAGACATATATTCAAGTTCCTAAGAATCAATTCAAGAATATACATAAGACGAATAATCCATCTCATCTCTTCTAAGGTCGAATTAAGAACTTTCATAATTTTAGCAAGCCTTGTAGTTGGAATTTTGTCAGGCTTAGCGTCTGCACTACTAAAGAATTTTGTACACTTTCTCGAAGTTGAGCCGAAAATTTATTTTGACAAATGGGGGATTGCATTTTTACTTCCCTTTACACCGCTTTTAGGAATTGTCTTATCTGTTTTAGTAGTAAATGCTTTCTTCAATGGAAAAATTAGTAAAGGTATATCCAATGTTATCTATATAATATTGAGAAAATCTTCCGATATACCTAAAGTTGATATGATTTCGCATTTTATTACAAGCGGAATTTCCGTGGGTTTAGGAGGTTCTGCGGGGTTGGAGGCTCCAATTGTGGTTACCGGTGCAGCGTTTGGCTCGAATATAGCAAAAGAATTAAAATTTAATTATAAGACAAGGACTTTACTATTAGCCTGCGGGTCTGCTGCAGGTATTTCGGCAATATTCAATAGTCCGGTTGGGGGTGTAATTTTCGCAATCGAAGTTTTACTTCCTGAGTTTTCAATTCCCTCCTTTATTCCACTTCTCATAGCATCAGCATCGGCAGCAGTTGTTTCAAAATTCTTGTATAGCGGTCAGTTATTTTTCCTGGTTACCCAAGGCTGGGTTTTGAATGCAATACCATTTTATATAATTCTCGGAATCCTCTCCGGGATAATATCCCTTTATAATATTAAGGCTACTTTTTTAATTGAAAATTATTTTGAGAAAATTAAAAAGCAGTATTCAAAAGCCGTAATAGGCGGGCTGCTTCTTTGTTTGTTAATATTTTTGTTTCCTTCGCTTTATGGCGAAGGTTATATTACTATAATGAATTTATTAGCCGGGAATTTTGATAAGATTATTCCTTATAGTTTTTTGATGACTATATTTGATAAGAACCTTCTACTGATAATTATCGCTTTATTGATAATAGTAACTAAAGTTATTGCCACTTCTTTTACAATCAGTTCCGGAGGTAATGGAGGGATAATTGCTCCGTCATTATTTATTGGAGCTTTTACCGGATTTTTTCTTGCCAAGTTATTGAGCTATTTAGGAATTGCCGATCTTAACTATGCAAATTTTATTGTTGTAGGAATGGCAGGCGTATTAGCCGGTACTCTTCATGCCCCGCTAACCGGAATATTCTTAATAGCAGAAGTCACCGGTGGGTATATTTTAGCTGTTCCATTGATGATAGTTACGGCATTATCATTTTTTATATCAAGGCATTTCCATCCAAATTCTATTTATTCTACTCCGCTATTTCAGAAGGGAATTAAATTTAGATCCGAAAAGGAAAAATACTTTATTCAACAAATAAAAGTCAGTGATTTGATAGAAAATGATTTCGTTGCACTTCAGCCAAATACTACCTTAAGAAAAATTGTGGATGAAATAATTCACGCTAGAAGAAATTTATTCCCGGTGGTTGATAAAAATAATATAATAGTTGGTATAATTACCTTAGATAATATCAGAGAAATTATGCTTAACACGGATGTTTACGATGTTATATTGGCATTCGAAATAATGAACTCTGATTTCCATTCAATAGATATTAATGCAGACATAAATCTTGTCCTTGAAATGTTTGAAGAACACGATGTTTGGAACTTGGTTGTAACAGATAAAGGGAAGTATTGCGGTTTTATTTCAAAGTCTAATATTTTTAATAAGTATTTGTCTTCATGGGCGAAACATCAAGGGGAAGAAATTTAGAGAGTTAATTTTTCTTAATTACCATAAGTCCCAGGTGTTTTTCGATTTGATCGAAATCTTTATCGCTATGCAAAAGAGTGAACTTATTTTCGATGCAAAATGTAGCGATAATTATATCAGCCGTCTTACGAATTGTAATTCCTCTTTTCCTTAGTGTACGATAATTTTCTGCACATTTAATGGCCATTTCCTTGTTAAGCAGATTGACACATTGAAACATACCTAAATATACCTTTGCTGTTTCATAATCTCTGTCCTTTCTAAATCCTTGCAAAACTTCAGCAAGGATAAGATCTCCAATATATATCCTTTCTTCGCTTACAATTTTATATAACTTTTCGGCTTGCCATGATTGACCTTCATTGAAGTAGTCAATCCATACTGATGAATCAATCATTACCATCGACTTTTCCTCATCTCATCAAGATCACCTTCCCATTTAAGTTTTCCTCGAAGCTTCCTAATTTCGGATTGTTTCTTAAGTATAACAAAATTCCTTAAGGCTTCATAAACGATTTCTTTCTTTGTTTTAAGTCCTGAAAGTTTGGCAGCCTCTTTCATAAGTTTATCGTCTATTTCAATATTGGTTCTCATATTATTATCTCCTTCTGGTGTATTATTTATTACAATATTACACATAATAGCATTTTTATTCAAGTAATTTAATATTGAAAGCGATGAGGCAAAGGAATAAAAATCAATAGATAAATGCTTTTATTTTATCTCGATCCTAATTTCTTGTAATAGTTTTATCTGAAAAAATCTTCAAGCAGGGGCCGCTAATAATTTTTAAACCAGAATTATAATTTTCCGCCTTCTTTTTCAACAACTATTGGATTTATTGAATCTTTCTTATAGTAGTGAAGCTTGCTATTTCTTAAAGTTATTACACCAAAAACACCGGCAGTTAACGCTGCAAAACCGCTAACTGTTAAACCCCAACGCGGATTAGCATATTCACCAATCCAACCGATTATCGGTCCGCCAATCGGAGTCGAGCCTAAGAAAGCAACAGACCATAAAGACATTACTCTGCTTCTCATTGTAGGAGCGCTTTCCAATTGAAGCATAGTTTCACCCATGGAAGAAAACCGTATAGAAAAAAATCCGACTATAACCATAGCAAGAATTGCAATATGCAGACTAGGTGAAATTGCAACTAAAATTACTGCTGATCCAAAAACGAAAATTGTCCTGATCATACTTTTGGGTAATATTTTTTTCCGGCTTGCTGCTGCAAGTCCGCCAAGTACCGCACCGATTCCCATTCCGGAGTTCAATAAAGCAAAGCCGCTTGCATTGCTATTAAATGTGTATTTTGCTAACAGTGGAAGGTTGACCTGGAATTCATATGTAAATGTGCCGATAATAGCCATCATTATTAATAGATTTAAAAGAAATGGGTTATTTCGGACATATTTAAATCCCTCACGAAGCTGTCCCTTTGCTCGTTTAATAGGCTCAACAAGATGGAATTCACTATTTTTCATTAAGAAGAGGCAAGCCAAAACTGCAATGTAGGAAATTGCATTTAGGTAGAAACATGAAGCAAGTCCTGCGCCCGCAATTATGGCACCCGCTATTGCTGGCCCAACTATACGGCTCAGATTAAAGGCAGTAGAAAATAGCGTAACTGCATTGTTTAATTCTTTTCTACCTACCATCTCAAGGACAAATGTCCTCCGAGTGGGGTTATCAACCGCATTGAAAAGTCCGACTAATGTTGCAAGAATGTAAATCATCCAAAGCTGAACAGTGTCAGTTGAAACTAAAATAGCTAATATTAGAGCAAGTACACCGGCTCCTGCTTGAGTTATATAAAGTAATTTACGTTTGGAAAAGCGGTCTGCCAATACACCGCCCATTGGGCCAAAGAAAAGTACAGGCAAAAACTGCAGTGCTGTAACAAGTCCAAGCGCCGTTCCGGAGTTTGTTAATTTTAATACAAGCCAGGCTTGACCAATCGTTTGCATCCATGTGCCGGTAAGAGAAATACTTTGCCCGATAAAGTACAAACGGTAGTTGCGGATTTTCAGTGATGAAAATGTATTACTGTTGAATTTTTTTAACGAGTCAGATAATTGATTGAGCATTTGCGAATAATTTTTAATTTATAGCGACAGACAATCCGCGCACAATTGCAGCCAACCTAACTGCATCAAATATTCTTGCTTCGGAGGAACCTGCCTGTTCGTTAGGCAACCCATATTTTCTAACTGATTCCTCGTGAGAGTTAACGCATGACTCGCATCCGTTTACCGCAGAAACTGCAAGGCTTATCAATTCAAATAATTCTTTTCCCAATACCGGGCTCATCATAATGTTCATCTTTATTCCGGCGGGCATGTTTTGGTAATTTTCATTGCTGTTTTTTATAAAGTGTTTGAACCGGTAGAAAACATTATTCACTGCCAGCGTTGAAGCGCATGCATAAGCCTCGGCAATTTCTGCCCCATTTGCGTCGTTAGCTTTAGCGTGATTTGTAAATGCTTCGATTAAGATTTTATTTCGTTCATTAACTGAAATTGCAAGCGCTATTAAATATGCTTCTTTGATGTTTAAGTTTTCTGAATTAAGAGTGTTCTTAAGATTTATTCTTAAGTCTCTAATATATTTTGTTTCCCCTTCAGCCATCGTTTCTAAGACAGGGAAGAGACCATTTTCATCTATTCCCAAATCTTTAAGTAAATCAATTTTAGTTTCATTCATCGACATAAAAATTCCCTTTGTAATTTATTAACTAGAAAGTTTTTTTATAAATAATAAAAATAAAGTAAAAATTTAATTTATTATAGAAAAGATCCCGTTTTGTCATTTCCAAGAAACCTGTCTTGATAATATATTCAACTTAACATATAATAATTCTGCCACGAATTAATTCGCGGCAGAATTTGAAAATATAGCCAAAGATAATCCATCCCTTCCGGGCAATGAATTATTTTTTTAATTAAGCCACATGTATTGTCTCTTGTCCTTTTTCCCAATTACACGGACAAAGCTCATCTGTTTGAAGCGCATCAAGGACACGTAAAACTTCTTTTACATTTCTACCGACGTTTAGATCATTAGCACTAACCCATCTGATGATTCCTTGCGGATCAACGATGTGCGTTACTCTGTATGCAACTTTCTCATTTGCTTCAAGAATTCCGAGAGATTCGGCAAGTGATTTAGAAGTATCGGCGATTAAAGGAAATTTCAAATCCCTTAAATCTTTATGATCTTTTCTCCACGCAAGATGAACGAACTCAGAATCAGTAGAAGCGCCAAGTAATTGTGCCTCTCTATCACGGAACTCCTCATAATTTTTATTGAACTCGGCAATTTCTGTTGGGCAGACAAAAGTAAAATCTTTTGGATACCAAAACATTACCATCCATTTGCCGGCGTTGATATGG
>JAJYOQ010000293.1 GCA_021796135.1 Bacteroidota bacterium | reverse complement strand
AACAAAGAATTGATGTTATAATAATCGACACCCGAAAACTTGTGCATTAAAACCTCTAATTGATAATTTTAAAAACAAATTTAATTTATAAGGCAGTTACAAGCAATTTTTTCTTCCAGTAACTCACGTTACGCAACCTTAGGACACTGCTGTCCAAAATAATTTTGGAATTTATAATAACCTGTGAAATTATGCGGGATTATTATTTATATAATTCACGACAGAATAATCCATCATATTTCGTCCATACGCATTTGGCTCAGCAAGAATCTAAGAGCCACACAATTGCGATACAAAGACCAACTACATTCTTTTGATAATGTTCTTCTATAAATTAATAATATGTGGCTCCTCTGGAGCTTTATTCTTTTTTTTCATCTTTTTCTACTAATATGTCACTGCTCTGCGGTTCTGACCATTTTGCGGGACCAGCGCGCCTGCCCCGTTTGCGGGGATCAACAATTATGAGAGCATATTCATGTTTTGCAATTTTGTATTTCGCGTAATGAATTGTGATTATCAAATTGCATCATAAGTTATAGAAATTACCGTTTTAATCTTTGTTTTTTATGTCAAGCCTGTCCGCCGGGGCGGAATATTTTTATAATAAATTTCATTGCGTTTCATTCAAAACCTGCCGGTAGGCAAGCTTGCCGCGCTATGATTATATCTAAAAGCCCCAGCGGGGCGATACATTAGTAGAAATAATTATCCCCAAAAAATACCTAAGAGCCCCAGAGGGGCGATACATAAATAAATGGGCTGCTATTATGCCTTATAATGGATTTCATACAAATGATAACTATTTGTTTTAATATTAAGTTGACTCAGCATTTATGCTGGGGGCAAAATATAACCAAATAATTGGGCTTTAGCCCATAATGAACAAATTTTTGAAGTTAAAACTATAATTTACCATTTTGTTTACTCCTCCTTCTGAAGAACGCAGCATTTCTATCGCAATTTTTGTGTGAGATGACTTATTTATTGAGCCTGGCAAACACTAAATTAAAATTTCCGACGAAGTAATTTTTAATATTAGGATGAAAATACTATCTTTGCTTAGCAAAAAAATCTCAACACGGAGAGGTGGGTGAGTGGCTGAAACCAACGGTTTGCTAAACCGTCGTACGGGTTAAACTGTACCCCGGGTTCGAATCCCGGCCTCTCCGCTCTACAATTAGAAGCCTTGACTACTGAAGAAATAATCAGTTTTCAAGGTTTTTTTGTTTTTAACCTTCCAATTTGTTTTTGCTGTTGATTATTTGAACTCTAATTCTTAATTAGTAATTTATATCAACTTTTACAGTATGTCTTTGCATTTGCGGATTGCAACCGGTAATAGGAAAGCCATTTCTTATTAACGGAGTTTTCATGTCAGTTTATTAAATAATTTTGTTTCTAATTTCATGGGAGGTAATATGAAAAACTTAATCCGCATTTGTATCTTCTTAATTGCAGTCGCAGCCGCATATCCACAAACAATGGAAAACAAGAATAATATAGTTTATGCTGAACTATTAGGGAACGGACTATTCTCATCTGTTAATTATGAAAGAGTTATTTCTAATAATTTCGACTTGCGGCTTGGTTTGGGATTTGCATTTGACAACTCAGCATCTAATTCAGGCTCGCATCATACCACAGCCTTTTTCCCTTTGGCAATGGCAAATTATTCAATTGATATATACGGCAATAATTATGTTGAAGTCGGCGGCGGTGTTTTAATTGCATCCACAGATTTTACTATATCGGATTCATTTTCACAACCAATGTATACATTCGTTCCAACTACAGCTATTGGGTACCGTTACAGTCCAAAGAACGGAGGAGTTTTTTTTAGCGCCGCATTTGATATGTTCATTATGGCAGGCGTAACTCCCTGGGGCGGCTTAGGTATTGGCTATAGGTTTTAATTATAGTTTGTAAATAAATCCACCCGAAAATGAAAAATATGAGTTTGTGTTTCCGAATAATCCGTTAAAACTACTATTCAAATAATTATACAAATGCTCAGTGCGAAAATGACGCCCGCTTAATTGGTAAGTTCAACAGCAAGTGTTTTTGCCGTGTAAGTTTTGGGTAGAGAGAAATATAAAAACCTTTGGAGTAGTTCAAATAATTTGTCTTCGTTCTCAAGAGGTGGAACTGTTGAAAGTTTTTTAATAACAATAGGTCGTGCAATAGAATTTTTTTCAACTCGTTCACCATTTCGGTATAAGCGAAACTCTGTAAAGTTTGTTAAAATAACATTCGGGAAAGTTGATAAATATCTTCCGAGTTGTTCGGAATCTTCAATTCTATCAAGGTCAGCTCCTAAATCTTTAGCTTCAATGTAACCAATTATTTTTTGTCTTCCATCCCAAATTCTAAAGTCAGGGTTTCCGGCTTCTGTTTTTTTAGGAAGAATGGTTACATCTATTTTCTTTTTCCGTTCGGAGTTAGAAAACTCCGTAATAAAATCTGCAAGATGTTTATAATAAGATTCCTCTCTTGCATCGCCTTTTTGGTAGGTCTTGAATAGATTTGATAGATATCTTTTTGTCATAATTTAGAATAATTTGTTTTCTTCAAATGTGTTTACAGTCCCTTCTTCCTGAATAACAATCTGAAGACTCAGCGCTGAAGCATTTATTTGTTTGTGAATCTCAGCAACTCCCCAGGAATAATAATCTTAAAATTATTTTTTATATTCATCTTAAAGTCAAATACTTTATCCCAATAAATTCTATATCAACTTAAATAATTACTTTTGAATCCGCAAGAAGATTATACAATTCTTTGGGTTATATGCCCCACATATAGTATTGGAAATAATATTTTTGTTTTTTATGTCAAAATATTTTTCGTGCTAAATTTTCTCAATTTCATTGCGTTTCATTCAAAATTCATCCGCGGCGGATTCATAATTCAAAATTGCGGCTTGCCGCGCTATGAACTGTTCACCAAAAAAAGATCTTAAAGATTAAGCATAGATAGAATATACATATCGCGCTAAGAGATAATACTTCTTAGCCATCTTTGCTAACTAGAACCTCCTTGCACTAATTCTATCTCCGTCCTAATAACGTTAGCTAAGTCTTTAACGTATGAATGGAATAATGATCTTACTACTTTGTCTAAAATAAAATAATTCGAACGACATTTATTATTAAAAGAATAAGCAGCAATACTACAGTAATATCAATGATTCAGTTTATTTAATATATCAAAAGTTGACTATTAGTCTACTTCTGTCTAATTTATTAAACCATTTTCTTATTTAGTTTATAAATTAAAGCGGAAGTCGACTATGAGCACCCATAGAATGGGAAAAATAAACCAGCTTGTCATGGAATGGCCTCAAGGGACAGTTAGACTGGCATCAAGCTTAAACAAGTTAGGTTACTCCAAAGACTTGTTGAAAAAATATGTGTATAGCAATTGGCTTGAGTCTCTGGGATACGGCGCATTCAAACTTGCTGGAGACTCAACAGGATGGGAAGGGGCTCTTTTCGCATTACAGTCTCAACAAAACTCAACAATACACCCAGGAGGCAAGACGGTATTCCAATTAAAAGGTTATGCACATTATCTAAGTCAAAGACATACAATAATATTTCTCTTTGGTTCGCCTCAAGATTGCTTGCCGAAGTGGTTTAAAAATCAAAAATGGTATGACACCTTAAATTACTCAGCAACCAGTTCATTTGACTACTCCAGTAAAATCTATTTCAGCGAACTAGAATTAGGCAATTTCAATATTAGAATATCCTCACTGGAACTGGCTGCATTAGAAATGCTGTATTTAGTTCCTCAACAGCAAAGTTTTGATGAAGCTTTGCAGTTATTAGAAGGATTAACAACGCTAAGACCTAAGGTACTGCAATCACTATTAGAAAAATGCAAATCCGTGAAAGTAAAGCGATTGTTTTTATACATGGCAGAGAAAAACAACCATACTTGGTTCAAAGAGCTGAACTTAAAACGCATCAATCTTGGCAGCGGCAAACGTGTAATAGTGAAAGACGGAATCCTTGATAAAAAATATAATATAACTGTAAGAAGATAAATGATAAAAGACAATCCTTATTATAAACAAGCGGAACTCCTGCTGCGTGTACTCCCTATCGTAAACCGTGAAGAAATCTTTGCTTTGAAAGGCGGTACGGCAATAAATTTCTTTTACAGAGATTTGCCACGATTATCAGTTGATATTGATTTGACATATTTACCCTTGAAAGACAGAGATAAGTCGTTGAAAGAAATTAATGATAGATTACTTGATATCGAAGGAGAAATATTTAGAACATTACCAAGGTCAAAAATTACTCACAAACAATTATCTGAAAGCAAATTAGCGTACGGCTTGGTGATTAATAATCAAAATGCTCTTATAAAGATTGAACCTAATACGACAATCCGGGGCATCGTTTATCCCACCGTTAAAAAAAGATTGTGTACAAGGGCAGAGGAAATATTTGAACTTAGTCTTAGCGCTCGTGTTCTATCTTTGGAAGATATTTATGGCGGGAAAATTTGTGCAGCTTTAGACAGACAACATCCACGCGATTTGTATGATATTAAGTTGCTTCTTGAAAACGAAGAGATTTCAGATAAGACAAGGAATGCATTCATTGTATATTTAATAAGTCATGACAGACCGATTGTCGAAGTATTAAATCCCGGATTACGGGATATAAAGTTGATCTATGAAAATGAATTTTCCGGTATGACTTTGGATAACGTTACTTTGCCTTCTCTAATAGATACCAGGCTTAATCTGATAACATTGATCAAATCTTCTTTGACAGAAAATGAAAAGCTTTTCTTACTGTCATTTAAGAATATGACTCCTGACTGGACGCTATTGGGATTAGAGGGAATTGAGAACATGCCTGCAATTAAATGGAAAATGCTGAATCTAAAAAAGATGAAACCAGCTAATCACAGAAAGGCATACGAAAAGCTTGAAGATTATCTTTTGAAATGATATTGACACAACTTGGGCTTTACCTCAACAAATAGTGCAAATTTAGTCTAATTTCAAAGCTTTTAGATAATGCAGTAGAATCCCGACCTCTTCGCTCTACAATTAGAAGCCTTGACTACTGAAGAAATAATCAGTTTTCTTGTTTTTGGTATAATACCGCAAACAAAAGAAAATTAGCAGGCATGGACTGCTATTCCTATTTTTGCTGCAATAGGGACAATAGTTGGTAGTGTTTGGGGTTATCTTGATGGCTATAATTATATCTACCAATTTAGTCAATAGAATTTGAACATTTTTCAAAAGTAACTTTTCAACTTAAGTATTATAATAAATCCCATTAGTACAATATAGCCACTATTACTGATGGGCGAACTTTAGAAGTACTTTTTAGAAAGCTGAGATAGCTACTATAACGGCAAATTTTATTGCATCATTTTAAAAGAACTATTTTAGTGGAGCTAATCTTGTCCGCAACTCTTAAATTTGCAATATAAACACCGCTTGAAACACTTACACCGTTTTCATTTTTGCCGTCCCATTTGTATAAATAATTACCGGGCGGTAA
>JAJYOQ010000292.1 GCA_021796135.1 Bacteroidota bacterium | reverse complement strand
ATAGCCCTGGTTTAAGGCTTTTTTGTTGAAAATTAGAAAGTTTCTGTTATAAAATATCCACCTGTTTTTTTGGAACCATTATATTTAATAATATTTTTATTTTTTAAAATTTTAATATTTCTCTCTACAGTTTGTATCGATTTTTCAATTCTTAATGCTAGCTGATTAGCCTTTAAACCTGGGCTATTAATAAGAATTTCTACAACTTTAATAAGTTCTTTTTTTAATTCCCTCATTAAAAATTTCATTGATTATGAAAGGAATGGAATAAGATCCTTCTAATAAAGTCATTTTAGTTTCCAAAGATTTTTTTCCAAGAACGAAAACTGGCAAAGGAACAAAAGACTTGAAAATATCTCCTTCAATAAATTGTGCATTCCCTCTATCACCATTATAAAGGTTACAATATTTTGAAGTATTTCTAATTCCGGAACCAAGTTCATCAACATATCCGATTTCCTTGAAGAATTTTGCAATATTTGGGTTCTTAGGAAAAGGAGAAAAATTAGATGGATCAATCTGTCCTATTCCATGAGAAATATTTCCATTTTCAGTGTGAACTTTATCAGTTTCAATAATAAGTTTGGCTGGGAAACGGTTGGTAAACTCTCTATGAATTAAAAGGTTGGTAATAATTTCTCTAAATATTTTATCCCTAATACTAATTCGCTGAATACCTTCCAAAAAAACTTATTCAGCTATTCTTGAATGTTTTTGATGCGGATAGAAGAAAGCAAAAAATAGTTGTACTAGTGGGCAACTTTTTATATTTTTAATTCGTGGATTTAAAACAGAAATACCGTAAAATTGTTTTTTACAAGAATTACTTTCAAAAATTTTTTGTATTGCAACGGGATAAAGTAAAAGACAAAATTATTTGGACATTTGAATTGATAGAAGAGTTTCAGAAAGTTCCGGAGACTTATCTTAAACATATTGAGAACACTGATGGGCTATTTGAGATAAGGGTACAACAAGGTAGTGATATCTTTCGTATTTTTTTGTTTTTTGACCAGGATAAAATGGTTGTAATAGATAACGGATTTAAAAAGAAAAAGCAAAAGACACCGAAAAAGGAAATTGAAAGAGCGATTAAATTAAGGAGGAATATGAAGCCGAAAAAAAATAACATAACAACTTTGGAGCAATTCAAAGATAAGCACTATGGCAAACGTGGAACTGAAAAACGTGACAAGCTTGACGCTGGTTACGAAAGCTTTAAAATTGGTTCTTTAATTTATGAAGCACGGCGTAAAAAAGGTCTATCTCAAGAAGAGCTTGCCGAATTAGTCGGTACAACAAAATCCTACATTTCAAAAATTGAGAATAATATAAAAGAAGTTCGTATTTCAACTCTTCAAAGAATTGTAGAACTTGGATTAGGCGGACATTTACAATTATCGATTAAACTTTGACCATACTTCCCGCTTCAAGAAGTAAGGAGTCAAATTCGACCCCTTTGAAACTTGGATTGTGAATTTTTCCCACAGTCATATCTTCATTTAAAGTAAAAAAAGTTTATCCATCTTAAATAAAGAATTGAGCAATTCCAAAGATCTAACCGATATATGCTTATTTATATTGAAAATGTGATTTTATTACTCATAATATAACTATGAGAAAGTATAAATATAAACTATTCCTTAGTCAAGAGTCTATCCGCAATAAAAATGCTCTTTAAAAATAATATCCGGTGACATTATTAATAGATGGTTTGCCATTTCTTATTTAGAAAATTTGGACAGTAAAATCCAAGTCGAATATTAAACAGGGATTGGGAAAACTTTTTCATGAATCTTTATAACGTTAAATGATATTTTATCTTTTCTCTTTTTCATACCATTTACCATTTTTTCTTATCATTTCTGGTGTCTCTTTCAAATCATTATTATATAATGGAATTACTATAAACATTCCAAATTTCTTTCTTAATCTTAGTCCAGGGGTAAATTTAAGCTGTGATACAAAATTGATAGATATAGAATCTAATTTATTATTAATTTTTCCTTTAATTATTATAGGACAGTTTGCATTCCCAAGTGTATCAACATACAATTTTATATAAATTGTCTTATTAAAACCAGTTGTATCAATTAACTGCAGAAAATCATTTTCAGTTTCGGCTAATGATTTCTTTAATTCTGGCTCTCTCTCAACTATCAAACCGATATCCATATATTTGCTTAAACTATCACATTTAATTCTTTCGTTAAGATGTTTCGTTTGCGCTTTTAATAATACTGGCGAAATATTTATGCAAATAGAAA
Source organism: Bacteroidota bacterium (assembly GCA_021796135.1). The sequence continues at coordinate 3,288 of JAJYOQ010000292.1, read as the reverse complement.
GTATTTTAATGAAAATTACTTTATTTAAATTAAGCATAATTATTCTCCTTCTAAAGCTTTCATATCCTTAATACAATTGTTTTTCATAACTTTTATTTATTTCTCCATATATTCCTTTGCAACTAACGTAGTTGTGCCTAACCCGCATCCCCGAACAGACGGATTGCATTTTTTATATTAGAAAGCATAGCCTATGCCCGCCAAAATCTGAGAAGTAAAGTATTCCTGTTGATAGCCATCCAGATATCTAATACCTTTATCAAACCATACGGAATGAGTATATCTAAATTTTAGTTTTGAAGTAAAGAAAAAATATTCTTTACTAGCATTTAAAGGTATAGAAAATTCCACATATCCATTTATCCCAATTCCGGAAGATGCTAATTTATCATAAAGTACTGTATCTACCTCTAAGATTCTATTAACAATTATGAACGATGGACCAATTCCATAAGAAATATAATTGCTAATTTTTGCCGAATAATCAAGATCGAAATTATGGCTGGTAAGCTTTATATCGCCCTGAAATGGGGGTGGAGATGGATTCGGACCAGGATTATATCTTATAAATTCAATAATGTCTTTCTTTGTAATTTGCTGATAGCTATATTCAAACATTATATTGAAACCAAATAAATTTTCCCTTTGGTAACTAAAATCATACAAAATATAAGATTGAAATTTATTATTTCCCATTATTTTTGTCGAGTTTTCAGAATTACTTAAATAATAACCATAGCCCATATTAATATTAATTTTATTTTGAGCCATGATTATTGAATTGCTGAATAAAAAAAGTATTGAGAATAAAAATATTTTTATCATTACTTTACCAATAACAAATTTTTTGTAATTTTCGAATAGTAAGAACTATTCACTCCCTTTAATTCAATCGTAAAAAAGTAGACTCCTTCAGCATACTTCGATGCATCAAGACTAACTGAATATGCCCCAGCATTCTGTTCCTTATCAACAGGAGTTTCAATCACAGTGTTGTAACTATTTTCTATTGTCATTTTTACCATGGATTTTTCAGGAACTGAATAATTTATAAGAATTGAAGGATCATCAAGTATAGATGATTTACAACCAAATAAGGTCACAACTAATATTAGTATTGAAAAATAGAATACTTTCATTATTCTCACTCTATTGTATGAAATGTTTTGTCTTTGATCTATTCTCCCAAAAGGATTACTAAAGATATTATCACTTGTTCTATTCATAAGCTTTTTCTTTGCAACTTGAGTAAAATATAATAAATGCGGTAATTACGACAGAGTTTCCTCTTTTCATTAACATCGAATCATTTTTTGCTATTGATCAATTACCGATCAATATTTAGCGCCAATATGTAAAGTTAATTTGTTCTGAATTTAAAGGCAAACTCAACATTGTATGACAGATTGTAAACCAATTTGTAAACGTTTTGTAAACCAATTTGCAATCAAATTACTTGGAAATTCAATGTTTTCAACGCTTTTACGATTTTTTCTGCGCCGGTTCTAAGCAGTTTCAGAGTACTTGATATAGAAATAAACATTTATTTTTATTCTTATTAATATCCTAAAAATTGTTTTGACTTTTGTTCCATTTTAAGATAACTTTTGAAGAACATCTAGTAAAACAATAGAGCAAAAGAGGATAAGTAAAAAGAACTGAATTTGAAATTTAAGCCAAGACTATTTGAATGCTAATTGTTAACAGACCAAACAGAAAAACATACGATAGTCTAAAAAGAAGAAAATATTTGATCACATTTGAGATATGACCTCTAATCAAACTGAAAAGATAAAGAAAAAAATTGCCGACATTAAACGAACACTTGCAGCAGAAAAACGAAAGTTCGGCGCTTATGATGACAGTCGCGGACTTCGTTATTTACCGACAAACTTATACATAAAACTCGGCGACTTTTCCGGCGCTCTTAAATACACAAAATGGTTTCATAAAAACTTTCCGGACGACTGCGGTTTTCCCGACTTTCTATTCGAATGGACTATTATTCTTTTCAAGACAGGTAATCTCAAGGATGCAGAGAAAAAAGCATTTGAAACATTTTGTTCAAACACCTATCTGTTCGCCAAGTTTTTTGACAGACCAATTCTTCCGCTAGACAAATATGAGTTTTCCAACACTGACACTCCGGAGTTTTGCGACTATTTTGAATACTCAAGTGGACAAGCAGAACTTTCGGACTTTAGCGAATGGCTATCAAAATATTTGGCTTCTGAGAAATTCATAACTTTAAGCACAAAATTTATTGAAATAAATAAACGACTAAATATTGAAGATGACACTGAAACACGGGGATATTTAATTAATCAAATAAGCCAACTGGAAGATCAAGCGTGAAAGAATTGTAGAACTTGGATTAGGCGGGCATTACAATTATCGATTAAACTTTGACCATACTTCCCGCTTCAAAAAGAAAGGAGTCAAATTCGACCCCTTTGAAACTAAAATTGTGAAGTTTTCCCACAAAAATAAAAATTCAATATAATTGGGCATATATAATAAGTAATGAAAAATTTAACTTTTATAAATATTAATGTGTAGCCAAATCCTTGGACAACTTTTTCATTAATTTAAGGTGGATAATGTTAATTAAAAATTTTATTCAATGTCGAGGATGTGGCATTAACATAAGAGAAACTACGATAAGATTTTTGGGAGATTTTTCTTTTTAACTCCGAGTAAAAATAGAGCTTTAATAAGTAAATCAGCAGTAGCTGAAGGATCACCTTTTTCCATTTTAGCAAGTCTGGATTGACTGGTCTTTAGAATCTTGGCTGTTTCTACTTGTGTCAATTTATGCTTTATACGAACTTCTTTTAATTTATTGCTCAATGCTATTTTAACATCAATATATTCGGATTCTGCTGTAGTAAGTCCAAGTAAATCTTCGGCATTTCCGACCTTCCAGCCTGCAGCTTCAAGACGTTTCTTTTTTTCTTCATAAGTTAATGCCATCTTACTTCTCCAATAAATTATCATAATCTTTTAACCGGCTTTTACAGCGGTTGATATTCTCTAAAGGTGTTTGAATTTCACAATTTAACCAAGTTAATGGTTTTCGCTTCTTAATTGTTTTTTCAGCCAATTATGCTGTAAAATATATGTCAAATTTGATATAAAGTCAAGACACATTTGAGCAAGTCAACATTACCGCATTGGATCAAAAATAAGGTAACCGAAGCAGACTTGTAAAATAGTCGTTAGGTCATAATATAGGTAACCCAAAAATATGAAGGTTATCTATGAGCAATAAATTAAAAGAAGTTCGTA